>DDBV01000014.1:0-402 GCA_002335145.1 Patescibacteria group bacterium UBA2023 | reverse complement strand
TTCGCCGAGGCGGTGGACAAAGGATGTCCCACGATTCTCGGAGGACCTATTCCTCAGGCAATGGCTGCCAAGGCTGTGGCCCTCCGCGAAGCGAGTCGTCCGGAATTTCGCGACTACGCCCACCGCATTGTGGAGAATGCTCGATCACTCGCCGAGGAGTCTATGCGCCTCGGTTTGCCGGTGCTCACAGGCGGGACGGATAATCACCTCCTTCTCATTGATGTCGCGTCCTCGTTCGGGCTCACGGGACGCCATGCCGAGAGCGCACTACGCTCGTGCGGTATCACGCTCAATCGGAATGCCATTCCCTTCGACAAGAACGGTCCCTGGTTCACGAGCGGGCTGCGGCTCGGGACTCCGGCCGTGACAACGCTCGGCATGGGAGCGGCAGAAATGCGAGAG
>DDBV01000028.1:940-38589 GCA_002335145.1 Patescibacteria group bacterium UBA2023 | reverse complement strand
GCTCTTCCGATCTAAAGATGGCGGTTATTCATCACCAATTCGAAAGTATTCATCCGTTTTACGATGGAAACGGAAGAACCGGACGAATATTGAATGTATTGTACTTGGTAAAAGAAGGACTGCTCTCTTCTCCTATTCTGTATTTGAGTAGATACATTAATCGCAATCGCTCAGAATACTACCGCTTGCTCCAAGAGACTCGCAGTACAGGAGATTGGGAGAACTGGATATTATTCATCCTCCAAGGAATTATAGAGACGGCGGAATCGACCGTTTCTCAAATCCGTGGAATCAAAGAAATTATGCTTTCGCAAAAACATTCCATCCGGGAAAAACTTCCAAAAATCTATTCCCATGAACTCTTGAATAATGTCTTCAGCCATCCGTACACGAAAATCGAATATGTGATGAAAGATGTGAGTGTAAGTCGAGTTACCGCCATTCGGTATCTACAGGAACTTATGAATATCGGCATTCTTTCAAAACGGAAGATTGGTCGAGACAGTTTTTATGTGAACAATGAGCTCTTGAAGCTCCTGTACGAAAGTGTTAACTCCTAATAACTCGTTTACGCAAAATCAAAAACCCGTATCCTCAAAAAATTTGATAATGTGACAGCCTCCACCACGAAAAAATCAATCCCCTCACAAGAGGGATTTTGTTTTTTTCGAGAGCGGAGAAGGAGAGTGCTGAAAAGAATGTATTACGCGGGCACTTTATTTCTGTCTTTTATCCTTGACAAATGGAATTCCTTGAATAAGAAGGTGGTAAATATTTTGCATTGAGACTATGCGCAACATTGCCCGGTTTTCCCATTCTCCAATACCCGCCGACCCTCATGCGATCATAACTCTGACCGGACTCGGATCAGATAGCGATCCGACCTCTTCGTTCGCAAAGTTTATCCGAGACCAGAGTGTGAATGCCTGGAGCTTCGAGCGCAAGGGAGATGTGCGGCTCGCCGAGCCAGGAGCACTCTCGGTGTATCGCGGGCGACTCATGACCGAGATGGACCATCTCCTACAGTCCGAGAGCATAACGCAAATACACTTGCTCGCGAATAGCTTCGGAGCATTCGCCGTGCTGCACGCATTGTCGAAGGGGCAATTGCCGGGCCTGGCTTCGCTCACACTTCTCGCACCACTCATCGATCCGTATCCCATTATCTCCGGGCTCCCCGCAGGCCTCCACCGAGAAAACGCTATTCTGGTGCCGGTCGAAGCGGGCAATAGATTCATTCCCATCCACCGACAAAACCTCGCCGATCTCGACGAATGGCGACCGGTACCAACGAACGTCCCGACTCTCGCGATCATCGGTTCGAAAGATGAAGTGGAGAATCCTGCCAACCTCAGTCGGATCGAATGAAATCCGACCGAGTTCATGACTGTACCCGAGATGACGCACGGACAGACAACCGGACATGAAGGAGTCCGAACCCGGGTAAAGAACTTTCTCCGGCGTGTCATGGGGCGGACAGAGATGGAACGAGCGGCATAAATTCGCACAAGAAACGATATTTCCTTGCCTTTAAGCCGTTTCCGCATATACTCGCGGCGGTATAATTTTTTCACATGACCACTATGGAGCGATCTCTCGTTCTTCTCAAGCCGGACGCTATTCACCGCGGTCTCATTGGAGACATTCTCGCTCGCATGGAGCGACGCGGTATCAAGATTGTGGGTCTCAAGATGATCACCCTCGGAAACGACCTCATCGCCGATCACTATTCTCACCTCGCAAGTAAGCCCTTCTTCCCGGAGATCGTTGCCTATATGACTGCTGGGCCCATCGTTGCACTCGTTGCTGAGGCTGAGGGGGTAGTCTCTCTCCTGCGTACCATGTGCGGACCAACGAACTCCGCAGATGCTCTCCCCGGTACGATCCGTGGAGACTACGCCACCACGATCCGCTACAACATCATCCACGCTTCGGACAGCATTGAGACGGCCGAAGTCGAGATCAAGCGGTTTTTCGCGGCAAACGAACTCAGCGACTATGGACGCATCGTCCTCGAAGGATAATCCTCTCCGCATCGAGCATCTCGATCAACCCGAAAGAGTCGACCGCCTGGCGGCGGCTCTTTTTCCTACGTACTCGCGCTCCCGCATAGTCCGGATGATCGAACGCGGAGACATACGACTCAATGGAGCGTGCGTGGACAAGAAGATGCTCGCAAAAAACGGTGACACACTCTCCCTGGAAGTATCCACAGAGGATGGTTCGGGACTCATGCCCGATGAAATGGATCTCGACATCGTATATGAATGTGCTGACTTCGCCATCATCAATAAGCCCGCTGGGCTGACGGTACACCCTACGCCACAGGAGGGCGGGAACCGCGGAACGCTCGTGAACGGACTTCTCCACCGGTATCCATCCATCAGCCAGACTAATACGGCACGCCCTGGGATCGTCCACCGGCTCGACCGCGACACGAGTGGACTCATCATTGTCGCTCTCACGCCCGAGAGCCTCACGGATCTCCAGAGGCTCATGCACGATCGTTTAATCAAAAAGACGTACCTCGCCCTTGTTTCTGGCTCATTTGAAGAGCAAGGCGGCTTCATCGAGTCACTTATCGGTCGGGATCCGAGAGACCCGATACGCATGACCGTCCGGGATCCGATTGGCGGACGCATTGCCAAGACTCGCTTCCGCACAGTGCGGCCCGGGCCGGATGGCACAACACTTGTGGAAGTGGATCTCCTCACTGGACGAACCCATCAAATCCGAGTCCATATGGCTTCCATCGGACATCCGATCATTGGAGACCGCGTCTATGGAAATACCGACATAAACGAGCGATTCGAGAAAAATTCCGGACTCGCGCGCCAGTGGCTCCATGCCCACCGACTCATATTTGAATACCAGGGGAATCGCTATGAATTCTGCTCCGAACCACCAGCAGAACTCCAAGAAGCTCTCGGAGAATAAAGAAAGACACGGGAAGGCTCTTATCCAAGAAGAGCCTGAATCGCACATGTGGATCGGGGGGAAGCACGAGGAAATCTACACTCCGAGCCGAAAGAGAAGCTTCTCTGTCCCGGAAAATCCGATCGTCTCGTCAAGAGGAATCTTCGCGGAGAGGTATTCTCGGATCTCATCAAGCATCGGCCCCTGATCGGGAACCGGAATGTCGAGAGTGCTTCCGAGCGTTCATTTCACGAAGAATCGTAGAAAGACAGGATGACCTGAGATGGAGACCACCCCGAAGCGCAAGACGCGAGCATACTCGTAGTGTTCACCCCCCACCTGCATGTCAGTAGCAGAAAAAGCGACCCGGGAAGTATCGGCGAAGTTATTTTCGTAGAGGAGGTACACTCCGACAAACAGAACAACCACGATACTCATGGTATAGAGCCCAATAAAAAATCACCAGACCACGAGTGCGACAGCGAGAGCTCCGGCGATCATATACCACAGGGGTGATTTGGGCCGCTTCGTAGCGAATTGCCATTCGTACATGAGACGCAAGAATTAGAGGTTGGAGAGAACAAATTGTACGATCAGCCACGCTGAGACAGCGACCACAAAACCAGTAATACCGTATTGAAGAGCGTTCTTTGCTTCGGTCTTTCCGTCCGACCCTCCGAGTGCACCAGATCCGAGCGTGAGCTTGAGTGCACCGAAAATTATGGCAAAAACGGCAATGGTGGCGGCGATTCCAAGAACCCAGTTCGTGACCGCCATAATCATATTGGGGATGTCATCGAACGTGATATTCCCCTTTCGGATGTCATCTTCTCCCACTCCGGACCCCTCAAATATTCCAGCATCGGCAGACACCTCCACCACTCCCATCCCTATACACAGAAGCACGCAGACGATCACCGAGATGAAACGGACAAATCAGGCGGACATGGATCGCATTTTCGTGCAGAAATCGGATAATACTTCGATGAAAGTATAGTCTATTTTGTGGAAAAAACCATTTCTCGGGGCTGGATTTTTCATTCCGAACGGCTATACTCTGGTCATAGAGCCTTTTTTCGATTCCCGACACCACTATGAAAATCCCTCTCTCCTGGATCGAACGTTTCGCACCGATCGGATCTGTCCGCAGTGATGGCGTATCTGACACAGAGCTTGCCCACCTCTATTCCATCCATACTGCCGAGATCGATGAGATCATCGCTCCATCGATTCCTGACCGAGTGGTTGTCGCCCGGGTAAAGTCTTTCACGAAGCATCCGGACTCTGAGAAGCTCAATATCGTGATTGTGGATGCCGGAGAATGAACAGACCGGCAAATCGTCTGCGGTGCAGCGAATGTGCGCGATGCCGCCTATGTCCCGGTTGCTCTCCCGGGGGCTGTTCTTCCTGGAGGATTCGCCATTTCCGAAACCACGATCCGTGGTGTGGAGAGTCGCGGGATGATCTGCTCTACGGACGAACTCGGTCTTGCCGATGAGCGTGCCGAGGGAATTTTTCCGCTTGAGACGATCTGGGAGAAATCCATACTCGAATCCATGGTCGGCATGCCCGTAGCATCGTTACAGCTCACCCTACCCTCGCTCGGAGCGAACAGCGAAGACACGATTCCCTTATCGGATACGGTGTTTGAGATTGATAATAAATTTATCACGAATCGCCCCGACCTCTTCTCCGTTGCGGGCAACGCGCGCGAATTTGCGGCAATCTTCCGTCTCCCGCTCCAACAGTACTCCCCCGCTCCCCTGCCATCGACAGAGCCACTGAAGGCCTCGGTGGAGACCGAACACGTTTTCGCCTACCACCTGCTCGCATTCGATTCGGCACCGAGCCGTCCGAGTGCCTTCAACGGCGTAACGCTCATGCTCCGCCAATCGGGACTCGTAACGAAGTTCACGCATGTCGACGTGACCAACGCGATCATGACCGAACTCGGACAACCACTCCATGCCTTCGACCGGGATAAGCTCGTAGGAGATATTTGCGTGCGCATGGCTCGGACGGGAGAATCAATCGACGCAATCGACGGAAAAACCTACTCGCTCTGCGAGAATGACATTGTCATCGCCGATGCGGAAGGGCCTATCGCTATTGCTGGGATCATGGGCGGATCACGGACAGCCGTGTCGGCCGATACCGTCCGTGTCATCTACGAGTCAGGGTGTTTCGATCCGGTCGTAGTGCGGCGCACTTCGACCCGTATTGGCCTGAGGACCGACGCGCTCATGCGCTACGAAAAATCGCCCGATCCCCTGCTTGCGAAAAAGGCCCTCCCACGCATCGTGGACTACCTCCGATACTACGGATACGATGCTTCTCCCATCGGATGCTTTTCCTATACCAACGATACGAAAATCCGGACGGTGAAGATTTCTTGTACCCGGGACTTTCTGGAGCGCAAGACTGGCACAGTATTCGCCCCCGGTGAGATCGAAGATATTCTCGGCCGACTCGGATTCGATGTGAATGAATCAAACGGAGCCTATCAAATCGGCGTCCCTTCATGGCGAGCCACGAAGGACGTGGATATTCCCGAGGATATCGTGGAGGAAATTGCGCGTATTCACGGGTATGAGCGGATCGAACCCGTTCCTCTTTCGGGAGACTTCACTCCAGTTCAGATCAATCCATCGCTCGAGATCGTGAAGCGTCTCCGTCGATTCCTCTCCGATACATGATCGTACGAGGTTATGACACGATCATTCAGTCATCCGGACAGAGAAGCGGCCCTTGGATATGACGATGCGGGAGTAGGGGCGATTCACGTCATCAACGCATACTCGGAAGAAGCCTCCCTCATGCGACGTGACATGATCGGAGGACTCGTGGAAGCCGTACGAAACAACGTTCGGGCACACCCGAAATTCTCGGCTTTCGAAATCGGAAAAATCTATATCAAGGATGGGGCAAGTTTCCATGAAACGAAGAAACTTGCTGGGATCGCCGTATGAATGGATTTGCGAGAAATCCGCACAGTGCTCGATAAGCTCATGGCAAACCTCCTGCCCAACACAGAGACAAGAATCGCTGCCGAAGCCCCGAACATCGCGCGCTTCGTCCACCCGAACAAATCCGGACGCTACGAGACAACGGAGGGCGAGACGATCATGGAATTCGGATGACTGCATCCGGCACTCGCAAAGCGATTCGATGCACCAGCGGATACGTGGTACTTTGAGGCGGATATCGCCACATTCGTGCGTCTCACAGAAAATGCCGAACGCCGGTACGAACCACTCGATCGATTCCCAGGGATCGAGCGCGAGATCAACTTCGTCATGGACACGCGTACAAATACGGGAGATGTGGCACGCACGATCATGGAAGCTCACCCGCTCGTGCGTGAGGCTCTCGTGACCGACATCTACGAGGACGAATCCCGGATCGGAGCCGGAAAGAAGTCCGTAACATTCGGAATCCTGGTGCGAGATCGGGAAAAGACCATTACCGATACCGAGGCACTCGATATACAGAACGCCGTTATTATGTCTGTATCGTCCGAAACAATCTCCCTTCGGAGTTAACGCTAAAAACCAATGTCCGATCGGCCGATTCCATTCGCCCCCGGCGAGCACCGGCGATCGTTTATCGCCGTCGAGAAAGAAATCGCCCGTACCATCAAAACGGTATCGGGCTATATGACGAACCATACGCCCGAAGAAATCGAATCGCGGATCCGGAAGGCCTACGAATACTCGCGGGATGCACACGATGGCTACCTGCGAAAATCCGGAGAACCGTATATCGTTCATCCGGTCGGCGCGCTCGCAGAGCTCCTCTCGCTCAAGCCGGATCTTGTGACCATCGAGAGTGTCCTATTGCACGATGTACCGGAAGATACGGATCGGACGATTTCCGATATCGAGGAGGAGTTCGGCCACGAGGTAGCACATATCGTGGCGGGGGTGGAAAAAGTCTCCCGCCTCAAGTACCGATGAGAAGAACGGAGCATCGGGAGTCTACGAAAAATGTTCATCGCCATGAGCGAGGACATTCGCGTGATCTTCGTGAAGCTCGCGGATCGCCTCCACAATATGCGGACACTCACCTACCACGAACAATCCGAGAAGCAAAAACGGATCGCCGAAGAGACGCTCAATATTTACGCTCCGATCGCCGATCGACTTGGTATTTTCGGAATGAAGGAGGCACTTGAAAACGAGTGTTTTCGACACCTGCAGCCGGATAAATACTATGCCATTCGCCGTGAGCTCGATGCTATGCGGTCGAATCAGGAGATATTCGTTTCCCGTGTGAGCCAGAAGATCCGCAAACTCTTCGAGGAACGCGGTATCCCCGTGCGGGACGTATCGTACCGGGTAAAATCTCCGTACAGCATCTATAAGAAGATGGCTCGAAAAAACCTGGAACGCGTAAGCGATCTCTACGACATCTTTGCAATCCGCATCATTACCCATACGGTCGCTGACTGCTACGACATTCTCGGCGTCATGCACAACCGTTTCGTTCCACTTCCGAAGCGATTCAAGGATTACATCGCCCTACCGAAAGAGAACAACTACCAGAGTCTGCACACCACGGTCGTAGGAATCTTCCGGGAATTCGAGAAGGGCGAGATCGACCGGCGTCAGCCGACCGAAATCCAGATACGCACGGTCGATATGCACGAGCGTGCGGAAATCGGAATCGCCGCACATTTCACCTACAGCGAGGAGGGGGCTTCGAGCGTTTCTACGGAAGTACAGTGGGTTCGCGAGCTCAAGAACATGCTCGATGAAACCAAGGATTCGGAGTTTTTCACCCACATGAAGATCAATGTCTTCGATGACCGAATCTTCGCGTTCACGCCAAAAGGAGAAATCAAGACGCTCCCAAAATGAAGCACTCCGGTGGATTTCGCCTATTCCATCCACTCGGAAGTCTGAAACCACACCGTCATCGCCCGCGTAAACGACAAGGTCGTGCCACTCGATCACGAGCTCAAGAACGGTGACCGCGTAGAGATTGTCACGGACAAGAACAAGCGTCCGAGCATTATCTGGCTCTCGTTTGTACGGACGACCCGAGCCAAGGAAGTAATAAAAGCATGCATAAATCGGGAAAAGCGGGAGGAGCTCATCGAAAAAGGACGCTTCATCATGAATGCGTATCTGGAGCGACACTTCGGCAAAGGACTCGATAAAGACCTCTCCCTGCTGCGGAATCTCGATGGCCATATCCTCTCTACTCGCGAGAAGGAGGATGTGCTCGTGCAGATCGGAAATCTCTCGAGAAAACCGAGTTCCGTGATCCGAGGACTCGATCCGTCCCACACTGCCATGATCCAGGCGGCGACAAAACAAGCATCCGAGGCCGGGACGCGGCGTGCAGCAGAAGCATTGACAACAACAGGCTCCCCCACTACCCTCCAGAAAATCATCATCGGAGGCGAGCGGGACCTGCCATACTTCTTCGCCAAATGCTGTCGCCCAGCGGAAGGCAAGAAAATCGTGGCGCATGTGGGCCGACATGGAATTAAGATCCATGAAGCAAAATGCCCTTCCCTGCGCCGTTCCAATAACGATCGTATCATTCCCGCGCATTTTGAGAACGATGCGAGCGATGGCATGTCACTTGAAATTGTCATCACGCTTCGGAACAACCTCGGCGTCCTCCGACAACTCGGAGATGCCTGCTATTCGATGAAACTCAATATTACGGATCTCCATACGAGCAATCTCGGCGGAGGCCGTATGGAATGTCGCCTTACCGCTTATGCGGAAACCGAAGATTACTACCTTTTCGACCGTCTCGCCGAGCGTCTCAAGTTCTCCATTCCCGTTATCGAAGAGATTGAGCTGATTCACATGGGCTAGAGACCAAAGAGTTCTTTCGTGCTGCGGTATATGATTTCTTCCACCTCTGCACCAGGCTCACTCCGGAGCGTTTTTATGAATTCCAGTACCGTGCGCGCGTTCGCCGGCTCGTTTATTGTTCCGCGAAAGGGCTCAGGAGAGAGGAACGGCGCGTCGGTCTCTACGAGGATCCGATCAAGCGGCAAACCGGCTGCGGCACCGCGCACTGCTTCGTTTCGGCGGTAGGTCGTTGCTCATCCGAAGGCAAACCAGGCATTCGGACAAAGTCCGAGGATCGTCTGGGTCGTTGCGAGATCTCCGAGGTAGCAGTGCATCACGAGTCTCTCGGGACGAAACTCCCGTAAACACTCGATTGTCTCACTCCACGCATCACGACTATGCACCACCACTGGCAATCAAAATTCCCGCGCGAGCGACACGTGTCGACCAAAAAATATCCGCTGCCTTGCGAATTCACCAGGACCGGTCTCGGGATAGTGGCGGTCGAGACCTGTTTCACCAATGCCTACCACGACATCGCCAGAGCATTCAACGATAGACCGGATCTCCGCCATGGCGGTATCAATATCTCGAATGGACTGACAGTCATTCGGATGGATGCCGACAACGGCACGATAGACATTCGGACGGTAACGGGACATATCCACCACAGTCCGTGCGCTCGCCGCATCCACAGCGATCTGTATGGCCATCTCCACGCCGGCGGCCACCATACGTGCAAGCATCTCGTCTTCGTGCTCGGCGAGCGAATCAAACGAACAATGTGCATGGGTATCGATAATCATGGATCTGTTAATGAGAATGATTCCAGTTTATCCTTAATCTCTTCCGGATAAGATTACGCACTTATTCGTAAACGAAAAATCCAAATGTACGATCATGATCTCGTCATCATCGGCATGGGGAGTGCTGGTCTTCCTGCTGGTATGTATGCGAGTCGCTACAAGATCTCCAATGTGGTCATCGGCGCACTCCCGGGCGGAGCACTTGGCACTTCTCACTGTGTGGAGAATTATCCCGGTACCACCTCGGAGTCCGGACATTCCATCATGGCACGATTCGCCGAGCATGCCAAGGCCTCAGGATCAGAATTACTCACGGATGAAGTCATCTCCCTCGACCAGCTTCCCGAGGGAGGATTCGAGACCAAGACCGCCGGAGGCAAGACATTCAGATCCAGATTCGCCCTCCTTGCGACCGGAAACGCCTACAAGAAGCTCGGAGTCCCCGGTGAAGCCGAGTATCTCGGGCGCGGAGTATCGTACTGCGCTACATGCGATGGAATGTTTTTCAAGGGCAAGACAGTCGCCATGGTTGGCGGTGGAGACGCCGCCGTAACAGAGGCCCTCTACCTCGCGGAAATTGCCGCGAAGGTTTTTATCCTCATACGTGGAGATATGCCCCGGGCAGAGAAGATCTGGGTAGACAAAGCTCTCGCTCGCGATAATATCGAATTTCTCCCCAATACCGAGGTCGCGGAGGTTCGGGGAGATGTGATGGGAATGACCGGACTCCTGCTCAAATCCGGAGAAACGCTCGCTGCGAACGGCGTATTCGTGGCGATCGGAAGCCTCCCGAATACCAAGCTCGTAGATCACATGGGGCCAGCAAAGGATGCAACCGGATGCATTGTGGTCGATGCGCGCCAGGCGACGAGCATTCCAGGACTCTATGCCGCGGGGGACATCACGACCAACTCCAATAAGTTCAAACAGACGATCATGAGCGCGGCTGAGGGATGCCTCTCAGCCAATAGTATCCACGAAGATCTCTTACGATCAGACGCTCACTAAAAAAACGCCCCAATGGGGCGTTTTTGCTACACTGCCATCTCGCGGATCATCCATACGACCCGATCCTGCAAAGATACGATGTCCTCAGGAATCTTGGACGAAAGCTCACGGATGCGTGTCTTATCGTATCCCATACCGGCGAGGGTAGAAACGAGTTCGTCCGATCGGTCGAGTGTCGGTTGAGAGGGGGATATCTTGGCTGCCTCAAATGCTTCGAGCGAAAAAGAATTTTTGAGTTCGAGCAGTATCTTTATTGCCGTCTTCTTCCCAACTCCCGGCACGGACGAGAGGAGTTTCTCATCTGCACGCTCAGCAGCCGAGAGGAGCGTGTCGGTTCCGAGACCCATGAGGAGGATCGCAGTCTTGCCGCCCACCCCGGAAACCTTGAGCAACTGACGGAAGAGAATCTCGGCCCGCTCGTCGGGAAGACCGAAAAGCGACTCTCCTGCTTCGGTGCGATGATGATAGAGCAGATACTCAACAGCATCTCCCGGAGAACGAGAAACAAGCTCCTGGGGTGTGACGAATACCTCGATCCCGAGGCCGATCCCCTCTGGTCGTACTACGAGCGATGAGGAGGTAACGCGAAGAATCGATCCAAAAATATGCTTCCACATAGTACAAAGAACGAGCTGGAATAGATGGCCCACTATATCCGAAAACGCTCGGAATACAACAGAAGCCCAACTCTCGCGATTCCATCCAGTTGGAAAGATGAGGATTTTGACGAATCGACGGGATATATGGTAGGATAAAAGAAAAAATTATGTTCGTCTTTTCTGCGATCCATCGCTTTCTCCATTCCACGATTCGATCGAATCACTGCTTCAGACTCATAAATGCGATCGTCCGCCGTGATGCTTCGACACTCGCGACATTCACAGACCGGACACAACGATTCCTCTCTGGACGTCGGGATTCAGTGTTTCCCATCGATCGGGAAAAATACCTCACGTTCATAGCGTATATGCGCGAACATGCGCCAGAGAGCGAGCTACTCGAAGACGAGTACCTCCGCACGAACGAGTACGTTTTCAAGCTCTACCATCTCCCGAAAAAACGCAACAACTCTCTCCTCTTTTTCCTGCTCGGATACTACGTTTCGCGTCCTGTGGAAGCGCGGCGAGACCCGCTCTCGCAGGCGGTATACCTCTACTGGTCGATCGTCGCATATCGCTGCCGTCCTTCGGACGAGATGCGGCTCATCTACGGCGCACTTCCGACCAGGCGGTTCGTATCGCTTGGCGAATATTTGCACGAACGGTTCGGTACGATGCTTGTCGCTATCGCCTCATACCGACGCATCTGACTCATTATTATGGGAGGGGTCTTCGGGTGATTTGCTGGAATGCTCGGACAGGCAGATTTCGCGAACGTCCGAATCGCGGGAGATGCCTCGGCAACATCATCCCTTGTCGATCCGAGCTCGCTCATGTATACGTTCATCGTCGGGGAATACAGTTCCGATCTGATCCAACAGGGGATCTCGAGTTTTTCCCTTGAGAAAATCCTCATGCTCGCGGTTGTACTCTTCTCGGTCCAGGCGATACGCGGAAACTTCAAGGATCTCTTCGTTGACTCGGCGATTTCGAAGGCTGTGAGTCTTTTCTTAGATGGAATAAAGTCGGTTCTCCGTCTCATTTTCGGTCTCTACTCGTATGTTGTCTGGCAGACGACTACGCGCTATGTTTTTTCGTTTTCCAATTGGCATCTGCGACGGGGCATTATTCCATCGGTCACGAGCATGGGAATCTTCACGATTGGATACATTCTCCTGTATGCATTCATTATCGGGTGCTATGTCGGAGCCGCGAACGCGATTTTTGGATGGTATCTCGATACCCCCATCCTCGCTGCCACGATTCTCGGCATGACAATGCTCGCCGTAGGCATGAACTTCTATACGGACAAAAGAAATCTCGAGACGTTTATTCTCGAGATCGACACACTCTACGGACATCTAAACGAAAACAAAACCGAAACAGCCTAAAGCTGGTTCTCGATAATAAGATCTTTGATCGGGTGGAAAAAATCGAGATTCTCTGTCCCGAGACGCTCAACGATCGTGTCGATAAGCTCAGCAAGGGGGACTTCTTCCTGCGTGCCGTGAACAAGATCTTTGAGCTGGCAAACTTTGTTCTTGGCTTCCATGATGCCAATCACGGCAACGAATCGCGTATTGAGATCGGTCGCCTTCTTCATTTGCATTTTGAGCGATGGAACTCCGAGCGAGAGAAGCGAATTCACTCCCCGCTTCTGTGCCTCGCGATTGAGACCGACCGCAAGCTTCTTCGCTTCGTCTCCAAGCTGGATGAGGTAGAGCTGGATTTTGTCCTTGTTGCGGAGTCGAGTTCCGATTTTCATAAGTTCGTGCAAGACCGCGTCGGAGTCGAGCTCCCCTCACACCGCCGGCACAGCCTTGCTCTGGCCGACTCGTCGGGCGAGATCATCGAAGCGACCGCCTGATCCGACCATTCTCCACGAAGTCGATCCATCCTCCTCATCAGTCCGTAGCTCGATCTTCCAGACAGGACCTGTGAAAAACGGCATATCCGCATAGTATGCATCATCCGCGACCGTCTCGACTCCGAGGATGCCGAGGTATTCTCGCATATTCGCGAGATATTCCTTGGAATCCTTCTTGAGAAAATCGGCGATCTTTGGAGCAACCATCAAGAGCTCGCGGATATCGGGACTCTCAAACGAGAATATATCGAGCGGATTCTCCTGGAATCGCACCCGTTCGGAATCGGTCATGAGGTGTCGCTTGTTGTCGAAAAACGCGACAAGCTCCTGAATATACCGTTCTTGTTCCTTGGTGTTTCACCGGGAGTTGAGCGAGATGCGGTATCGTCCCGCAAGCCCGACATCATCGAGAATAACCGAGTAGACTGAGAGGAGCGTGGCATCGAGAATCGGATCAGCCTCACCAATAGCGTAGGCGTTGAGTGCCCAGTATTGATCGATACCGCGTCCATTCGCAAGGTAGCGGAATTGTGGCTCGAGTGTGTAATGGTAGACCGGCTGCGGCTCTGCGCGCATGTGAGCACAGTAGGCACGCAGCATTGTGAGGTACCCGTGGGATTTTAGGACGTACCCGTATTCCGGACGATCGGCCGGACACCCACCCATGACGAGCCCATCCGGATATGCCATGCGAGACTCCTCTTCCGTATCGAAGACCGAGGTCGTGAGACGGGTAAATCCGTTTTTTCGAAACTCGTGACGAAAGATCTTCTTGAAGAACGTAAAGAATCGCTGCTGCTCCCCGAATATATCGAACCGTCCGAGGTGTTCGGGTTTTACCGTCATGATTGCCGTTGAAGAGATGAAAGGGGGCGTAGTGTACCGTATTCGAAGATGAAAGCAAGGCGTGTTGTTACGGTGTCTCAGCGAGCGTGACAACGATGTCGAGTGTCTCTCGTGTAGAGGGTCGGTAAAGACGGAATGTCACCTCCTTTCACGGGAGGGAATTCTTGAGAAAATTCTTGAGGGCGAAGGGATCATCGAGAGGTGATCAATCTACCGAAAGAAGAATATCGCCAGATTCGATTCCCGCCCTGGCAGCAGGAGCATCTGGCAAAACGGCCGGAAGAGAGCCATCCGGAGCCTCCACCAGATATCCATATGTTTCGGGGGATCCGGCCATTTCGGCGTCATCGCTCTCGAGAAAAACGTAGTAGATTCCGACAAATGAACGCTTGATCTCACCATATTTTGTTATGGAATCGATAATATGCTGCACTTCCGGTGCGGATACCGGAATAGCGAATCCGAGACCGGTTGCCCCGTCTGCCACAGCCGTATTGATGCCGACAACCCGCCCATCGATATTGAGCAAGGGTCATCCGCTATTTCCGGGATTGATCGCAGCATCGGTCTGAATAAGTCCAGCGAGCGTCTCGACCGAAGAGCCATCATACGATCCGGCATCCGCAGCATCAATGGTGCGATCGAGCCCGGAGACTACGCCGAACGTCACGGTATTCTGGAACTCGGCGAGCGCGTTGCCCACGGCCACAACGAATGATCCGATCGTCAGTCCATCCGGATTCTCGGCGAATCGGACGGGGGTGGTGCCGGAGAGTTTCGTCTCTCCCGATTGGTAGGCCTGCACGACTGCGAGATCCGTGGTCGGGTCAAATGCGACAACCCGCCCCTCGTACTCACTCCCATTATCGAGAACCACGGTATACCGTACGTTCCCATCCGTCACAACGTGCTTGTTTGTAAGGATGAGTCCATTTTTGTCTATAAAAATCCCCGTCCCTCCGCCGAGTTTTTGCTCGACCGTTCATTGATACCGACGGGAGAGTCCGTAGCGGTCACCCCGATAGACCCGCACATCGCGACTCATCACGATACTCACCACCGAGGGGCTCACATCGCGAGCGATACCCTGGACACTCGACTGCAGCGAGAGCAAATCGACAGCTCCTCGTGAATCGGAAGAAGGAGTCGACTGAGTCCCGAGAGTCGGCTGGTTCGAAGCCACAGACAAGGGAAAACTCTCCCCGCGAACAAAGGAGAGCGTGAGTGCGCTAGAAAAAAGCGATACCACCGCAATGGCGGCAAGCAAGACGAGAAACTGCGAACGCGGCATGACAGAGGGTCAAGATATACACTTCCGAGAAAGTGTATATCTTCCGCATTAACGACCGCCTAAATCCGACCCGGAACCAATGATCCAATCCGCTGGCGGACCATCGGGATACTCACGATATGCCAGAGCTGCTGCAATGCCGATCATCGCGGCATTATCGGTAGAATACATCTTCTTCGTCGGAGCGAGCGAGACAACGCCGATTTTCTCAGCCTCCTGCGTCATACGGGAAACGAGCATATTGCTCGCGCTCACTCATCCCGCGAGCAGGATCGTCCCGACCCCATGCATCCGGACTGCTCGGATGGTACGCGACACGAGCTCTTCCACAATACGAGACTCAAACTCATAGCAGATCTCGCGCACATCATCGTCCGAGA
Source organism: Patescibacteria group bacterium UBA2023 (assembly GCA_002335145.1). Taxonomy (GTDB): domain Bacteria; phylum Patescibacteriota; class Gracilibacteria; order BD1-5; family UBA2023; genus UBA2023. The sequence continues at coordinate 23,063 of DDBV01000028.1, read as the reverse complement.
GCCTATCCGCAGCCTCGCGCTCTTCTATTTCACGGCGTGCCGCGCTCTTGAGTCCGGAAAACGAAAAATCGAACGTCTCCTCCCCCCGGAGGGACTCGGGGAATATCCCGCGAAATTCTCCCGTATACTCAGCGGCGAGGCGAGAAATTACTGGACCACCCGGATAGCCGAGTCCGAGCATCTTCGCGACCTTGTCGAACGCTTCGCCGGACGCATCATCCCGAGTGCGACCGAGAAGCGTTTTTTCGAATGGCGAATCGAGCCGATAGAGTTCGTTATGTCCGCCCGAGACCGTGAGGCAGATGAGAGGATATCGAATCTCGTCAAATCCCCGACCGAGGTAGTTGGCGAGAATATGCGCATGGATATGGTTGATCCGGAGCATCGGAATGCCGAGCTCGTGCGCGAGCGTCTTTGCGACCGCAAGTCATACGAGGAGCGATGGCATGAGTCCTGGCTCGGCTGTCACAGCAATCGCATCAAAATCCCGAAGCGTCAATCCCGCTTCACGAATCGTCTCGTCGAGCGTATCGAAGACATTGGCTTCGTGGAGGCGTGCAGCAACCTCGGGCACCACTCCAACCGTCTCGGCATGTTCGGCTGTCTGCGAGGCGGTCCGCAGGGAGAGAAGACTCTCACCGTCAAAACATGCGACAGAGGTATCATCGCAGGAGGTCTCGAAGGCAAGAATTTTCATGACTACCGATTGATGACGAATTCGATATTGTCAGGATTTCCTACAACCCGCGAGAGCCAAAAAGGAGACGAGACAATTCGGACATTGGCAATGTTCGTATTGTTGAGCATGATCGATCTTGCATCCTCGAAACTCGTATTCACAATAAGATCCTTGAGCTTCTTCGTAAGTGTATTCGAATCATCCTCGAAGTCATAGGAGATCGTTGCATCGAGTTCGGTGGTTCCCTTCATGGAGAAGGGTTCATCGGTTCGAGAAATCACATTCGATATTCGAATAGAATCATCATTGAAAGCGATGAGTTTCTCCGTCCCAAAGAGGAGCATCTCTTGGAGAATAGTCTGAAGGTGGGCTCGTGCGGATGCGGCATCGTAGGCATATGCCCGGACCGAGGCTGTACCACTGAGTCGGACTTCCTCCACTTTGTTCCCGACCTTCACTCCTCCGAGAAGAGATGTCGATTCATCGAAGTACGTGATCACATCGGCCGTAGGAAGAATCGCGTAGTCTTCGGCCCGCTCCTTATTGGATCGAGCAAGATCGACTCGAAGTGCCTCGTAGGCTCCAAGGCGGAGCTTGTCGGCAGCCATGGCGCGGAACCGCTCAAGCTCCTCGGATGTGAGGATATGGACGGTCGGATCTGCTCCTCCCTCGAATTCATTGAGACTCTCACCATAGATCTTGTCACGGTTGAATGTGAGACCTGGTATGGTCAGCAAAATGCCGGAGGCAATATTTCCACGCGCACCAATAACATTTCCCTCGCGATCATACATATCTGCCGAGACCCGTATTTCAGCCGTACCGGGGACCACCTCGTTTCCGCTGACGCGGGCGGGCGGAACCTCGACCCATGACTCCGTCCGGAATACCAATCCGTCCTCGGTCATGAATCGAGTCTGTGGCCGGAATGTCTGTTTTGTGGTAAGTTCGTTCTTTATCGCGATTCTCCCGGAAGCGTTTTTGGAACTCGCCTGGTCGTAGGTTGTGGTATTGAATACGTATTCGTGGGCATAGGTTGCTCGGACGGTCCGGACGGCTATCTCCTCTGGACGGGAAAAAATAGATGACCCGGTAGACGTTGCCCGCTCGGAATAGTACAGATTTCTCGAGGTCGTACGAACGGAGAGCTCCGGAGAGATATAGACGTAGGTCTTCGAGACAGCGAAGTAGAAGATGAACGAAAGGAGGCCAATGGAAACAGCAAGCCCTGCGAACAGCAAAACAACGCTCGAGTCGGAAAACCACCAGGATCGACGGAATCTCGGAGTCTTGCGGCGGTAGTGGAAAAGGATTCGAGAAAAAAGCTTGCGTGTCTCGTAGAGGAAGTACTCAAGAAACGAGAAGTTGTGCCGAAGAATGTGCGCCTGGGAGAACTCGCGCTCGAAGTCGATGGCATCGGAACGCAGATAGTAGCGGATACCGAGCGGCTCTCCGGTTTTCGGCTCGCTAATATCAGAGATGATGAAAAAAAAGAACTTATCCGGACAAAGGACCTGGAGCAATCGGATATTGAAATAGTTCCGCAAGACCCGATTATCCCCCAGTACGAGCCGGATCTCGCGGACACCCGACCCGGTAGCGCGAACTCGTCGGACAATATCAACGACAGTGTCTGATGCCGAGAGTGGTATTTCGGTATGGGACTTATTCATATCGGTAGATGATGGATCGCAGGATTCCGGCGATCGGGTCGTGCCGGTAGGAAGAGATTTCGAAGCCCATGAGCGCGAGGCTCTCGATTACATGGTTTTCGGATCGGTACTCGGCCCGGGACACCGGACAAACGCGAACGCAGTCTGAGGTAGTCATAAAGGCGCGGGGCAATGACTCAGCAAGTCGGCGAACGACATCGGGATTCTCAGCCGGAAGGCCCGAGAGAAAGATATTTCGTAGGTACGGCTTCTGCACAATCTCATGGACGGCGAGAATAATTCCCTCGCAAAGAATTTCGTAGAAATCCGAAAACAAGCGTTTATGGGATTCTTCGCGGATTGTCTCCGGATGGGCAATCATATGGTCACGCTCAATGTGGCCGAGACTTGTGGCGATCGCGAGCAAGTCGGAGAGGAGACTGAATCCGAACGGGAGGGTCTCGGTCCCAACAATGCGATTCTCCCGCGTCACCGTCACGGTCGTGCGGTACGCGCCGAGATCCACAAAACAGTTTGGATCATAGGCGATATCATCGGACTCCAGGATCTTCGGAAGCGCGATCCCCACCGGAACGAGAGAGACGAGCTCCTTCCCGAGATGCTTGGCGATAGACCGGTAGCTTGAGTATTCAGAGAGTGGAACGAAGGCGTTGAGGAATCCGAGCTTCACGTTCGATCCGGTCATCCCAACGGGGTTACTCACGGATCGTCCGTCTATCATGATACTCGTAAGAGTCGTGGCAACGAGCTTCATCTCGGACGCAGCGATTCCGAGGCGGGCCGGAATCTTGGCTCGGATGCGTTCAAGTGACTTCTTCTCGAAACGGGAAACAACGGAATCGATCTCATCAAACGTGATTTTCTCATCAGGCACGTCGCGAACGTAGTTTGTGGAGAGTGTGTCGGAGAGAATGGATTCGCTTCCGATAGAGCAGACGATATGATCGGGAGTGACACCCGCGTCATCGCACGCACGCTCCATCGCGCGGTCTACGGTCTTGGCCACGCCATAGAGGTCGGCGATGGATCCTCCATCGATATCCTTGCGGGATTGTCGGACAGAGTGACGGGCAAGTACATGGAGCTCCCCATCACAACGTTCGGCGATGAGAACACGGACTTTGTATGCCCCGATATCGAGCACGACGAAGGAGTCGTACTCCTTGAGCTGGGAGAGCCTGAAGGGCATGAAGAAAAGAAGGAACGAACTATATTCGCATGATCGATTTGAGCTCCCGGATACGGTCTTCCCGTCCAGCGCGGCGCAGCAGATCTTCTCCGGTCGCGACATCGCCATTGGAGAGCAGGGCTACGCCGAGATCTTCCATAATGAGCGCGTCGTCCGGTGCGAGATTGAGAGCGCGGCGGAGGATGAGTATCCCCTTGCCCGTATTTCCGAGCATGAGATAGCCCCATCCGAGATTTCGCAGGATCTCGGCATTATTCTGGAAGAGCTTATTCGCCTCTTCGAGAAGCCCGACCCCATCCTGAAATTGTCCCTTGGACACGGCAATGTATCCGCGCAGATAGAGACCGGTGGAAGACTCTGGATTGAGCTTCTGAGCGAAGGCCATCATGGATTCGGCATCGGAGATATTCCCCTCCGATAGAGCGATATCAGCAAGCTCCTCGTAGAGACGATAATCATCACTACTGTGGAACAGGAGCTTCTGTACCAACTCCCGAGCCTCCCGATACTTTCCTTGAGACTTCAGGTCTTCGATTTCGGTGATATTCTGATTGTTTACCCCGGTCATGTCGCGTAGCTTAATACGAGAGGGTCATTGTAGCGCGTTCACATGAATTTACAAGCGATTTTTCGATGGCAGTAGCGCGCGTTATTCGCTTGTATTCGCCGTCTGTCCGAGCGGTTGCCCTTGTTGTTCCAGTATGACGGCACGACTTTGGGGGTTGACCGCGCCCATGGGATACGCCACCGAGAGAAATATGAGCAGACATCCGGCAAGAATGATTACCAATACGGTTCCTCCGCTTCCGAGATACCGTTCGGCCCAGACAAAGCGTCCGGTCCATTCGTAGACGTTTTTTCGGTACTTGATGATTGCCGCACCGAGGAAGAAGAAGATGAGTCCGTAGATAAATTTCATAGAGTCTGGTAATAATCCAACGGCATTGTACGGCGACTATCCGGAGAATCAACCACGAAATATTTGACAAATAAAATATATATGTATTCTAACAAATAGTAATGGGTGGGAAGGCGTACCTCCCACGACAGGAGTTGGAACTCCGGATATTTTTTCGCGATTTCGAGTATGAGAACGGCAGCAGTAGTGATCGGGGCGACCCTCGCGATAGCAAGTCCGAATCCCCTCAAAGCGGAGACGATGATCTCTCCAGATCAAATGACCGAGTACACCTGTGCGGCCTCGGAAAATCGTCTCGCCATGGTAGAGGCACTCCAAATCCGGATTGTCTGGGTAGTAGAATCCCTCGCGAAAGGACAGAAACTCACAGGAAACCTTGACCCAGCCGACTACCTCCTGCGCACGCCGATGACTCTCGACTACAACAGAGGGGGGATCTATTTTTGGAACAAGCAACACCCGGTCGATCCAGCGAACTCCGAGGGAGTGGTTGTCGTGCAATGACTGATCAACGGTCTCGATATCGCGGGCGATCGACTCGCCTGGTTGCTGTACGATATGCAGGCAGCAAGGGAAATGATCGGGAAGACCGATCGAATGCTGAAAAAGACGTATACGCATGATGGTGGGATATTCGCAAGAAACCCACCGGAAGAACCAAACGAGAAAATCGAGCAAGAGTGCATGAATGCTCTCGGGGAAGAAGCACGCAAGACATCTATGCCCAACAGTCTCTGAGATGTCAGCATGACCCGCCGAGCCCTCGCGAAAGTGCGCGATATTCTGGCGCGGCTTCGGGCAAACAAATAACAGCCATAAAAAAAAACGAGGAACGGAAAATCGAGGAGCGCATTATCTCTCTTGCGTTTACGGTGGTTCGGATAAAATGGATGCATGAAGCTGATTCCGGCCATCGACGAATTCCTCACCCACCTCCGTCTCGAACGAGATGCGAGCCCCAAAACCACGGAACAATACGCGTTTCACCTGTTTCGACTCGCCTGTCACATGATGCCGGGGCTCGCCGAGGAAAAAGTGGATGACAATCGGGCCTCCTCGAAAACACTCTACCTCGATACGAGCATAGATCGGCGCGAGCTGCGCGAACGCCAACGCATCCTCAGCCTCCGTCATCCAGCGATGATCGAGGATCTCTCTCGGGAGGACATCCGGGATTTCCGAATCGCGCTCCACGATCAACACCTGAGCATTACGACCGTAAACGCCCATATCATTTCGATTCGGTCGTTTCTCAAGTACCTGAAAAAGGCCTGATACGAGACTCTCGATCCTACGACAATCGATCTCGCCAAGCCCGCGCCGAGACATGTGACATTCTTGGACGAAGAAGAATTACCCAGGTTTTTCGCGCATATCGGAGAGGAGCGGATACAAGATGTCCGAGATCGTGCGATCACCGAATGCATTTACTCTACCGGATTGCGTATCTCTGAATTAGTGCGCCTGGATCGCAGGGACCTCAGAGACAACATGGACGAATTGAGTGTCCGCGGAAAGGGTCGGAAAATCCGGACCGTCTACATCTCTGCCGAGGCTCGCCGATGGATCGATCAATACCTCGATCGGCGGGATGACGGTTTTTCTCCCCTCTTCATCCGGCATAATTACCGCCGTGACGATGCGAAAAATGCGAATCTCGATAACGAGTCTGTCCGTCTCACGAGGATCTTCATTACCGACATGATCCGGAAGCGAGCAGTCGCTGCGGGCATCAATAAGCCAGTATCCGCCCATACGCTCCGACATTCGTTTGCAACGACACTCCTCTCGCACGGTACGGATATACGCTCCATACAGGAAATGCTCGGCCACTCGAGCATCATGACGACCCAGGTCTATACGCATGTCACGAATCCGAAACTCCGCGAGGCGCATCGGCGAGTCTTCTGTGACGGGAACGAAGGCGATCATGAGTAATTCGGACACACCGAGACAAAAGGTCGTCCCCGAAGACGACCAAATACATCTCATACACTAGAGAGCGAACGTCTTGCGAGCAGAGACCGTCAACCCTCCGGACGGACTATCCTCGAATTCAAGAGCGTCCACGAGATTTTCGATAATCTGGAACAATCCGCGTCCACGGGTACCCGTATGCTTGAGAAAACCTTTTTGAATTTTTTCTTCACGCACTTTTCGCATTGCCGAAGCGTCGAGCGGACGAGGTCCGTGTCCCGAATCTGAGACGGAGAGTTTGATATTGAGTTTCGATTCTTCGGTCGAAATATCACACACGAATGTATTGACATCCCCCTCCCGACTGCCGTGCTCGATGGAGTTGTTCACGAGCTCGTCCGTAATGAGCGCGAAGCGGCGATTCCACGGAGAATTGATGGATGTCTGCTCAAGCATGAACGATACGAGATCGCGGAGCGTCTTCGAATATCGATATTCGGCAGGAAACAGCAATTCTACCCGCGCCTGCGAGAAGTCCGTGAACTCACGCTGGAGCATCGCGAGACAAAAATCGTAGTCATGCTCCGCCAGAGAGAGGGAGACGCTCATGGGGATTAAGGGAGAATTAATCTCCTACACTCTATCACGAAAGCCGAGCGAAGTCAAAAAAAGACCGCCGGAGCGGTCTTCTGTGGGGCATCCTATTAACGGACAACCTCCTTGAGGGTCTTACCAGCGCGGAAGACGGGAGACTTCATCGCGGGGATGGAGATCTTCGCCTTGGTGCGAGGGTTGACTCCGTTGCGAGCTGCGCGGGTCGAGACCTTGAATGCACCGAATCCGGTGATGTTGATCTCGTTCCCCTTCTTGAGCTCTGCCATGATAACATCGATCATGGTATTGAGAGCCTTCGAGACAGCGTCCTGGGAAAGCCCTGCCTTCGTGGCGACTGCCTTGATAAAGTCCTGCTTCTTCATAATGGTATGAATAAGAATGTAACCGAGGACAGTATAGGGTGTCCAAAAATAAATGCAAGGGAATTTTTTTATTTTTTGCCTCTACAAAGCGACGACTCTCGGTATATGTTTTATACTTTGGCTTTGTTGAGCCTTATTTCGATACATCGATCCGAGCGAAGAGCGGAACACCCTTCTCTGCCACTTCGAAGCGCGACGCAAAGGGAATGCCAGCGTCAAGGGGCAGGCTCCCCGCGATGATTCGATGAACATCATCCCCTCTACCGATCCGAGCGAGTAATTCCTCCATTTTTGCTGGGAAAAACGGCATAAGCATGCACGCCATTGCATAGAGTCCCTCGCCGAGATGCAAGAGCACATCCGCGACTTCCGGATGCCTAGATTCATCGGATACGAGCTCCCACGGACGCTTGGTGTCGAGGTACTTATTGAGCGTATCCGCAAACTGGAATACCGCTTCGAGTGCGGCACGTAGGTCGCATCGCCCGAGAGCCGCAACATACTCCCTCTCCATATTCGCGCGGTCGGCAAGAAATACCGCATCCGAAGCCGTGCCAGACACGCCCCCCCCGATCTTGAGCGTGAGAACAAGAAACCGATTGAGGAGGTTTCCGATATTGTTCGCTAGATGTGCATTGTAGGAGTGTGTCGCTTGGCCGATGGAAAAATCCCCATCGGATCCGACCGGAAAACTATGCAGGAGGTAGAGATCCATGAGTTCACGCGGGTATTCGCGGGAAAATTCCACCGGATCAATGACGTTCCCGAGAGACTTGGAGATCTTCTGGCCCTCGATAGTAATGAATCACGTCGCAAGGATATTCGCAGGGAGATCGAGTCCTACGGACCAGAGCATCGCCGGCCAATAGATAGCATGAAAACGGAGGATCTCCTTGCCAACGATATGCAGATCTGCCGGAAAGAAACGCTCTTGTCCGTCCGTACACGCCGTATAGTAATTGAAAAGCGCGTCATACCAAACATAGGTAACATGCTCGGGGTCGAACGGAAGCGGAATACCGAAAGTGCTGCCGGCACGCGAGATGGAGAAGTCATCGAGTCCACCGCGGACGAATTCTATAACCTCGCGAAATCGATGACTCGGAACCACAAAATCAGGACGCGCTTCGTAGAGTGCGAGCAGACGATCTTGGTATTTGGAAAGACGAAAAAAGTAGTTTTGTTCGGAGAGCACGCTGATCTCACGATCCGGATGAAGAGGGCAGCGACCAGCCTCATTGAGGTCGGCATCGCACTTAAACTCCTCGCATCCCACGCAATACTTCCCCTCGTACGTGCCGAGGTAGATATCGCCCGAATCGTATGATCGTTGGAGCATCTCCTGTACGACCGCAAAATGCCGAGGATCGCGAGTCCGGACGAAATCGGTATAAGTAATTCCGAGTCCGTCCCATACGGCCTTGTGCTTAGCCGCCATCATGTCCGCATAAGACTCCGGGGACATCTTGGCTTCCTCGGCTTTTTCTACGACTTTCTGGCTATTTTCATCTACGCCGGTAGAGAATTTGACATCGTACCCACAAAAACGCTTGTACCGAGCGATCGTCTCAGCAATAATAGTGGCGTACGCATGGCCGATATGCGGGACACCGTTGGAGTAGTAGATGGGAGTGGAGACGTAGAATGACGGACGATCGGACATCGTTGATCGGTTAAAACAGGTAAGATTCGCACCATGAAGGCGTATATTACCCGCGAATCTCTCAAATTCAAATAAAAAGAGTGGCGATGAGCCACCAAAAACCCGCCACATCCACACCGGGACTTGGTGGGAATAATCGTGCGAAAGTTGAGCAAACCATTCGTCACGAGCCTCGGATACAGACATTTTTTGGTCTTTTTTTAATGCGCGAACAGGCTGTACTTGAGCACCTCGAACAAACGATTCGAATCTTCTTGCAGCGCGACATTCTGCCGGATGTTCCCCACGATCCCCGACGCGACGATCCGGTGTGCCGGGAAGCCGAAATCGGTCGCTGCCGACATGGAATACACGCGATCGGTCCCGGTATAGTTCTGGACCACGAAGTACGCATTTTCGTACGCAGAAAGAAACGAGGCGATCGTCTGCGACGAAAGATCGAATGTTGCGGCGGTCGCATCAAAGTCTTTACGGGTGCCACTCGAGACGACCGCAGAAGTATCGGACCCAACGGGCCTCGTCAATGATCCAGTCCCGACGATCCCGTAGGTTTGACCAGCGGAGTCACTTGCGATAATATTCCATGCGAAGTCCCCATCCGCGGAGAATACGAAACCGCTCGTCGGCACCATGGCACGGTATCCGGTCGGATTCGGGTGTTTTGATCCCGTCCCAGTCGGTACTCCCGGGTCCGTAAAGAGCGAGAAAACGGCGAATTCCCCGGGAGCGAGCGTCCCGCTATACGCAGTCCCCGCGGCATCAATATCATAACGCATCTCGGCGGGAATATCGGCTGCCAACGCCGAGATGAGCGTGCGTTCGCGATCATCGGGAGCGATGCGGTCCTCGAACCCAGCACGATGATTGCGGATCTTGAGCAGAGCGTATTCCAGACCACTCTCCGCAGCAATAGATGCTTCTGTTCCCTGGAGGACCGTTCGGCTCACACCGGCATTCTGTACCATGACCGAGAGCACCCCTGCCGAGAGTGCTACGAGAAACGCTGTCATGAGCATGGCGATAATGGAAGAGTATCCGGATCGCGAGAGACACATGGGCGAGAAATTAGAAAGATTTGTACGGCTTCTCGGAAATCACTGTCTGAACCCGAATGTACGATGGCTCAGCCCAGCGGGAAGCGAGCCCTTTTCCGGACGCTATACCGATCTCGAATGAGACGAGCACCTTCGGGACGAAGTCCTCGCTCGTGATAGCATCCGGATCTGCCCCCGAAATGTAGAACCGCAGATTTCGGATCTTAGCATCAGACGTGCCGACCAGCTCAACAATTCCCCCATCACGACGACCGAACGTACAAGAGACTCTCGGGTCAGCAAGATCGGCGGAGGTACATATGACGCCCGACTCATTCACGGCGAAGTATTCGATCCCCCCCTTGATCGCGAGAATAGTATTTCCAGAACCAGCATAATCGAGCCCGTATCCGGCGGCGGCCATAAGCGAGTACGCACCGAAGTCTACTCCCTGGTCACGCACATCGGAGGCAACCGTCTCGGTAATGAGTCGGACATTGTCCTGAAGACGGCGAGTGAGTTCGAGTTTCTTGTTTGTGGAAACGATATTCACATAGATCGCGAAGATCGACACCATGATGATGGCGAAAATCGTGATTGCCACCACGAGTTCGATGAGCGTGAATCCAGAAGGAACGTATTTTCGCATGGCAGGTGGTTATTGCTTCCAGTCAGAGAGGATTGCCGAGACCTCGTAGAGACGATATCCTCGCTCAACAGAGACGAAAGAAAAGGTGAATTTCCACGCGTCGGCGACCGGAATCACCCCCGCAGCATCGGTCGTGGAGAGTGGCTCGACCCGAAAGTACGATGCATAAGGCAACCGCCGAGCTCCGGCTGGACACGCATGAACGTAGCGTCCATGCGAATCGAGACAAAGTCGAACGACCGGAGCGACCGATGACATATCCGTCACAATGGTTGCCGAAGTTGGAGACCATGTATCCGGCAAACGCGAGATTCGCAGTGGCTTGAGAAGATCGAAATTCGATTCGATGACATAGTATCCCGATTCCAAACGCGTGCGAGAGTCGATGGGGTATCTCGGATCGGTGACCTTGTACGGCTCAATCGAATCCCAGTTGCGAAGCTGGATCCAATCGGAATCCCGAAGGTTTTTGACGAGCTCGTATTGCTCGCGCAAGACGCTCGCAGCGACAATATCGTTCTTTGCCTTGACCGCGAGGGAATTACCAGATTCCACGAGCAGATATGCTCCGATGAATCCGATGGTAAAAACAACGCTCGCCACCATGAGCTCTACGAGAGTAAAGGCCGATCGCGAATACCGCATGGCAGGAGATTAATGACGAATAACAACGGAACGAAGGAGTCCTCCTGGCTCGTCTACGGGAGCGAGGGCACCAGAAAACCCCACGACAACAGCCCCCGTACCGGCAGGAAGGGCGGTCGGCACAACGCCATCGAGGTCGAGTGCGGTGACCTCGGCTCGCGGGGCAGTAAAATACAAAAGCAACGAATCAACGCCCGAAGGCAGGTCAGTGAGGGACACATTCGCGGCGAGAGCCACGGTGCGGATTACTGCCACGCCCGTACCAGCGAGAGAGATGGATCCGGTGTCGGTCCCATGAGGATATGCAAGTATTCGGACTGAAGACGATCCCCGCTCGAATAACACGCCGAGATTGGCATTGGTATCTGTCTTCGGCATCATGTAGCCACTGCGAGCGAGCGTCCGAGCCTCGGTCACCGTCTGTTCCACATGCTCCGCACTGACACGCACGCGCGCAATCCGCTCATACCGCTGGTATGGCACATACATGGCAACCCCGAGAATAGCGATGATCGTGATGGCCACCAGGAGTTCCACGAGCGTAAAGCCGGATTTATCGGCCGAGAATCGCATGGGCAAGGGATTATCCGACAGTATCGGTAATCTTAACGACCGCGGAGAAAATTGCAAGCGCGAACCACAAGACGAACCCTCCCGCGAGCAAAAGTGCCGCTGGCTCCACAAACTTCACGAGGACCGAGAGAGAGCTTTCAACCTCTCGTCGGTATTGTTCGGCGATCTTGCCAGAAACCTTATCCACGGTGGACGTCTGCTCAGCTGCGGCAATCATTTGCATAAAATCCTGTGAAATATAGCGGAAGTCCGGATCAGCCCGCTCGAACGAGGCAGCGAGTTTCCGTCATTCGGATACGCCCTTGGCCACATCATCCATGACGGCTCCATAGGTGAGGGCATCTACCCCCTCCCCCGTGAGCCTCAGTGCCTTCATGACACTGATTCCAGCTCCGAGAAGGAGCGAGAGACTCGAAGCGATCCGGACGATGCAGTAATTTTTGTAGACAGGTCCCAATACCGGCATAGCGAGCATGAATCGCTCGAACGCCATACGCCCGTCCCGTGTGCCGAGATAGAGCCGCAAACCGAGAATCCCAATAACGAGAGCGAATACAATGAGAAAGAAATTCTTTGTCACGAACTCGCTCGTTGCCACGAGCGATCTGGTCGCGAGCGGCAACTCTACACCCGTCTCCGTGAAGAGCGGCAGGAGATTGGGAATGACGTATGTCATGATAATAAGTACCGCCCCGACGAGAAAACAGATAATGATGAGCGGGTACGCGAGCGATCCTTTGACCTTGGATTTGAGCTCCTGCTCGGAACGAATTTCCTCGGAGAGCCGCAGAAACGATCGTTGCATAGTTCCGGACTGCTCACCAGATTCTACGATCGCGATTTCACGTTTCCCAAAAGCGGTGGGGAGCTTTTTCATGGCCGTAGAGAATGGATCTCCCGCATCCACGAACGACAGAAGCTCCTCTACGACCCGGTACATACGAGGATTGGTCGTCTTGTCGAGAAACGACCGGAGTGCCGAAATGAGCGTTACTCATCCTTCCAGGAGGTTTCCCAGGTGGAGGTAGAAGAGACCTTTGTCCCGAGGGCTGATACGGTGCCAGAAGCGTTCCTGGACGATGACTCGTTCCTTGGACATGATGAGGAAAATTTATTCGTAGTAGTAGAGACCAAGCGAGAGTCCTACACCGAACGGACCACTCATGCCTGGTTCGTATGGAAACGAGACGGACTTAATAACATAGCGACGCTCGGCATTCTGGTTCGTGAGGTACTCAAGGTAACGATTGAGTGCGGGAATATCGGGCGTCTCGAAGTTCAGCGAGACGGTTCCGAAAGAGAGTCCGTTCGGAAGTTGCGATCCCTTGGCGAGTGAGACGGATCCGATCTTGAGATCCCGACTTCCCTCGAAGAGGTGATCATAGAGCTCGTCCTCCCGGAACGCCCCAGCATATCGGACGAGGTCGGCGCGCACATCCGGTGTCGCAACCTCATCACGGATGGCCTCAAGCTTCTGCTGGGCTTCCATTCTTTCCGCCTTGCGGGACTGGAGCATCGCAAGTCGGTCGCCGGATGCGAGGTAACGGTCGTATTCGTTCCAGGTCACGAAGTAGAGAAGTCCGAGCGTAACGATGGCAATGATCGTTGTGAGCATGGCGCGGGACGAGAGCGTGGAAGCGTTGGCGTTCATAGGGAGTGTTTTTAAAGGAAAGCGGCGACTATCGGAGACTCGGTTCAATGACGGACCCGGTAGAGCCGGAGCCGACAGATCCCGTCCCGGATGCAGACTCTATGATCCTACGAGGAGCGGTCTCCGCGGCAAGAATCTTGTCGACCGTCGCTTCATCGATCTGGAAAACAACCGAGAAACTACGAAGGTCAGCACTTCCGTTCACGGACATGACCGGATCGAGGAGGAAAAGCGAATCATCCTTGCCGGTGCGGTACTCTCGGATCATCTCAGAGACTTTCTCCACCGCATCAAACTCAACCTCTCCGCGGTCACGACTCTGGGCCGAAGTCGTGACCTTACTATCTCCGAAGGCGAATCCCGAGAAGTCGATCCCGTATTTCTGAGAAACGCGCTGAAACTCAGTGATATAGTGCTGAGCCATGGAGAGACGAATAGAGCGTTCTACTTCATTGCGGGCATTCTTGTAGTAGTTGTACGCGCGAATATCGTGGTCGGATTCGAGCGCGGCGATAGACGCATCGATGTCTGCGATCTGGCGGTTTGCTTCTTCGATCGAGCGATCGAGCGATGCATTCGCAACCTTGAAAAACACGATCGATGCGAGCGTGAGTGCAAGCATGACAACGACAACCAGGAATGTCGCGGATCCGCGTTCCGGGAGAGTTGCCGGGGCCTTCCCCTCGTTGAGGGTTTCTCGGACGGTCTGCATGGGAAAAAAGAAATGGAACGAATCCCTTTCATGATAGCCCATTTCGCGTATTATGGCAAAAAATCCGATTCCGCCCATGCGATCCTCCCGCCTCCCACTCTCCCGCCTCCACGAACTCCCCGTGGAACTCCGCCCCGGAACGAAGATATTTCTCTCCGGACCATACTGAGCTGGGAAGACCGCCCTCGTGTCCCACCTGCTCACAGAGCGACTCGGAATAAATGAGCCAGTATTGAGTCCCACCTACGGATACTATCGCGAATATCCCGGCAATATCAAACATTTCGATCTTACGCGCCTCCCGGACTATGCGAGCTTCGCGCACATGGGGTTCGAAGAGTATTTCGATGATTCCGACGCCATTGTTTTGGTCGAGTGGCCAGAGATTCTCTCCGGCAAGATCGTACCAGATCTCCTGATCCAGATCGAGCTCGTTGACAATGACCTCCGCGAATATCGATTATTCGACCGGCTCGATGATGCGGATTTTCTCGATCGCTACGCAGACTCCGTTGACCACCTCGGCGTATAACGCACATACCACGCCGGGGCCGAGATCTGGTTCCATCTTGGAGCCGAAGAAGCGTACGCCCGTAAGTGCCGAAGGCATAAACGAACCATATGTCGCGCCAATCGCTGAATCGAGGGATCCAGTAGCACCGATATCGGTAATGGTACCGGTATAACCCCCGATGATTCGTTCATCATTGGTCTGCACATGCGTGTGTGTGCCATAGATGAGCGATACTCGTCCACGGAGATACTCGGTCATAAGTGCAATCTCGCTCGTCGTCTCGCGATGGTAGTCTACAACGATCGCTTCGAATTTCTCCCCTTCCAATTCGAGTCGCGAGAGCAGTCGATCTATGGCAATGAACGCGTTATCAACATCATCCCCCATGAACGTCGCTCCCAGGAGACTAATGACCAAGGCTCTTCCTTTTCCCGTCTGGACAATTCGGTACCCGCGTCCCGGTACGGGATAATTCGGATGCTCGAAATAATTGAGCGCGCGGATCTGCGGAGAGTCCGACCGATCGATATATGGACGGAGTTCTGTCATATGAGCAAATGTATGATTTCCTCCTGTGAACACCTGAAATCCGAGAGCTTCGAGTTCTTCGAGATGCGAAGGGACAGGTCATTTTCCCTGAGTCAGGTTCTCCGTATTGGCGATCATGAGATCCGGCGCGTACTGGCGGCGCAGCTCGGGAGCATACCGCGCTACGAGAGTCCGTCATTTTTGTCCGAATATATCGCCGAAAGCGAGAATTTTCATTGAGTCTGAATCGAAAAATATCTACACTCCTTCTCGCAAAGAGGCGAGAACACGCTCAGCATGGGATGTCGCCTTCACATTGCGCCACTCACAGAGAATATTGGCGGAAGGGTCAATGAGAAACGTTGACCGAATAACGCCGACGGAAGTTTTTCCATAAGAATTTTTCTCACCGATTACGGCAAAATATCGATGGATCGACTCGTCTGGATCGGAAACGAGATCGACTCCGAGTGAACACGATGAGACAAATTTCGCATGGCTCGCCACGCTATCGCGAGAGACTCCAATGAGGCCCACGCCGAGCGATTCAAACTCAGGTCGCAAACGCGTGAAGTCCTGGGATTCGAGCGTGCAGCCGGGCGTATTATCCCGAGGATAGAAGTATACGAGCGTACGCGGATGGCGCGCGAGAAGCGCACCAAAAGACGTCTCGCGCAAAAGCCCATCGATATCGATATACTGGCATTCGAGTGGGAGAATGGTATTCATATCCCCGGAAGTGAAGAAATCGCCGGAAAACTATACCCGGTACATACCATTCTGTCAATTCGGGTCTTACTAGAGCCGAAAGACGGACGCAAGACGAATGATTGGGCTCACAAAGAGGCGATCGAAGTAGGACTGTCGGGAGATGGCAGCGATGACAAGGGGACCAGTAACTCCGAGCGCGTATCCTGCAACGATATCGAGGGGATAGTGGACTCCCGCGAGTATGCGCGCAAGACACATGAGCAGGCCGAGAGCGAAAAAAATCATTGTCCAATAGACACGCCGCAGAGTCAGGAATATCCATGCCCCGAGCGCGCTCGCGGACGCGAATATCGCGTGTCCGGAAGGAAAAGAGTTATCCGGCAGGTGGTCGATCACGGGCCTCACAGCAAGCACGGTCTCGGGACGTGCGCGCATAGGAAGGCCGAGATTGAGTAGGACGTAGAGTACGAAAGATGCCACGATCCCATAGAAGAGCAAGAGTGCCTCCCGTCGGTAAACAGACGAGGATTTTGCTACACCGTAAAGCCAGAGTCCAACGAGAAATATCACCACAAATCCAACCTCGAGGTCGGCAAGCACACGGATGCTGGCCGTAAGCCATGCAAGATCCGGGTCGATCCATGCACGCATGGAGTTCAGGAGGTCAGCATCGAAGGATGCGAGTGTCGCCAACATAGGTACAAGAAGAAGAAAATTCCCCCAGACGGGGGAATGAGGCTATTTGACGAAGGCGACGATCTTCTCGAAGACGGTCGGGTAGTCAACAGCGAGATTCGAGAGAGCCTTGCGGTCAATCTGGACACGCTTGAGGTAGAGAGCGCGAATGAAGGTGGAATACTTCATTCCATGCATGCGGACAGCGTTATTGATACGCACGTTCCAGACGGCGCGGAACGTTCGCTTCTTCTGCTTGCGTCCGATGTAGGCATTGGTTCCTGCCTTCATGAGAGCATTCTTCGCGCGACTGAACACGTTCTTGTTCATCATGCGGAAGCCCTTTACTTGGGCAAGGAGATTCTTGTGGCGCTTCTTGGTCTGAAGACCGCGCTTGACTCGGGTCATGGATCGTTGGTTTGAGGGAGTACGACGTGAGAACTAGATCGAGTGGGGCATGAACTTCGCGAGCATCCCGGTATTCGCCGCGGGGACGAGTGCTCCGTATTTGTTGCGTCCCTTCGCCTTGGCAGACTTGGAGACGAGACGGTGACGCTTGTTCGCCTTATCGAAGAGCATCTTCCCAGTAGCGGTAACTCGGACGCGCTTCTTCGCGCTTGCGCGGGTTTTGAGCTTCATAGAGATTGTGAGAAAGAGAATTAATTTTTCGGATTGAGCATGGCATGGAAGGCGGTCCCGATTTTCTTCACCCCTCCTTCGAGCTTATAGAATTCCGAGATCATCTGAATGAATGCGTCCATTTTCTCAGCGGCGAGTCCAACAAATTGATTTTCGCGTCAGCGCAGTTGGAGGGTAACCTTGAGCGGATGTCGATGCTCAGCGAACTTTTTGGCCTGATTGGCTCGGACGGAGAGATCATGCTCGCCGATCTTGTAGGTGATCTTGAGCGTTTTCATCTCGGCCTTCTTGGAGGCGGCACGATTTTTGTTTTGGTTCTTCTGTTGACGGAAGAGGTGCTTGCCGTAGTCCATCATCTTGGCGATGACAACTCCATCACGCTCCCCTACTTCTACCAGATCGAGCTCTCTCTCGGAAGCGAAGGCAAGAGCCTCGTCCCGAGAAAATGTCCCGTGCTGCTCCCCTTCCTCCCCGATCACGGAGATCTGTCGGGCGGTAATCGCCTCGTTGAGCCGCTTGTCCTTCGACATTTATGCCGGCTTCGTTACGGATTTGAGTTGCTTCGAGAACTGGGACTTTCGGCGGCTTCCGTTGTTCGCGTGGATGATATTCTTCTTGACCAGGCGATCAATGACGCTGTAGAGCTTGGACAAAAGAACATTCCCCTCATCGCGGGTAATGGGGGTAGCGATCGCCTTCTCGAACGAACGACGAGCCTCGCGGTAAAGAGCGAGGAAGTGCTGGTTGCGCGAGTGCTTGCGCTCGGACTGTCGATTCGCCTTCTTGGCTCCGACGGTATTCGGCATACGAAAAAAATCTGTAAGTGGGAAAAGTGAACGCATTGTATAAAAAAGCCCCCGGGAGTCAAATGATTTTAGGATCGAAAAGACGGCTCGCGCGAGCGAACCGTCTGTCTTGCGTTCCTCCTGTGCTGACTTAGGCGAGGCGGAAACGGCGAAGGATGAAGTATCCCGAGATGAAAGCAATGAGTGCGAGGAAGGCGGTAAGCGCTGGTCCGGTCTGTACTTTGAGGACACTCGCATACTCCGGGGAGAGGCCAGCCCCCTTATCACACACACCCTTTACGGCGAAATCGGTGTACTCGACCCGGTCGGAAGAGAAATGAACACTATACCCAGTCCCGGTGACATTCTCGATGAGTTGGTATTCTCCTTTCGCATCTTTCTTGTAGACATTGTATCCGCTCGTTGCCGAGGGGGCAGCATTCCAGGAGAGAACCACTTTGTCATCTTGGCGAGTTGCCTTGAGTCCCGTAACATTATCGACACGGCAGAGCCCCGCAGCATTCGCCACAACCTCGACCGTAAACTCGTCGGATACAACACTCGCCATGTCAGCCTCCGATGTGTCAACTCCCATGATCTGAAAACGGTAGGTATCAGGCTCGAGCCCCTTGATGTACCACGCGTATTCGAGCGTGTCGCCCGTGGAGGTCTTGATCTGGGTACGGTCGAGCGTAAGGACCGATTCCGTGAGTTCTCCAGTCCCAGCCCCGTAGCGGAAGCGGAACTTCGCGAGATTTTCTACATCGGCTACGAGAGAGAATGTGAAAATGGTCTTATCTCCTTCGAACGTAGTTTTTACTTCCTTGAATGCAGAAACAGCATCGGTAACAGAAAGGGTCTCGATATTCTTTTCGTTCGTGACAGCTCCGAGGGCATTCTTCAGCTCGACCGAAATCGGGTAGTCCCCAAGTTCGATCGGCGCGGTGAACTTAGCGGCGTACGTCCCTCCGGTGGCAGTCTCTATAAGATCTGCGGATGCTCCGCTGAAGGATGCCTTCCCTCCGGTAAGTCCCGATTCGGAACGAACCTCAAGCGTGAACGACCGTCCTGCTGGCACACGGTTCCCTCCGATAATAGAAGCCCCCTGAATAGCCGGACCCGCATTCTCTACCGAGAACGAAATATCCCGGCTCTCGGCAATGATCTGATCCTTTCCATTAAGGACGCGGATCTTGAGAACATTCTTCCCTTCGGAGAGATCTTCCATCGTCCCGAGAAATGCTCCAGAATCATCGGACTGCGCCTCTCCTGCCTGTTTTCCATTGATGAAAAAGAGGATCTTGCTATTTTTCTTGGTAGTACCGACCACATCGATCTTCTCAGCAGCGGCGACAGTCCCATCGGTCGGACTTGTCACGGTGAGATCGGTGGTCTCAGCCTCCGTTGGGTCAACCCCCTCGGATGCCTCAGCTCCTACCTTGACTGGCGCGGATCCTTCGAGCGCGTCATCGAGAATGTCCACGACCGTGACGGTCATGGCCCCCTCCTTCGTGAAGACAAGTCCCTTAGAAAAGAGCTTCTCTCCCTGATCAGACTTGGAGAAAGTATACCCGTCCTGGAAGAATGGCACCGTCGCGCTCGGGTCCCCCGTGACGTTGAAGTAGATATTTCCTTCGTAATCGGGATCGACCTTGCCTTCATCATCGAGGGCACGCACAGTGACATCGACGGCTTCGCCGACCTTGGCCTCCTTCGGAACGACCACCTCAAACGAAGTGGCTGCGGCGTACGCGGACGACGCCATCGCTATCGATGCGACCGACGCAACGAGAAGCGAGAAAATGAATCGTGGAGAATACATAGAACGAGAAAGGGATGAAAAGGTCGTACTGGTCGCGATAATAGCAGAAAAAACACCCGAAAACAAACGAAGTTCCCTCGACAATATCCGATAATGTTCCTTATAAAGAAACAACACTCGCGCCGGACGCAGAAGCGAATGCTTCACCCCTTTCCGATTGCGATGTGAAGATGGCTTGCTCATGAGGAAAAAGCGAGAGCACGAAATCCACATGATCCCGGTCCAACTCGCTAAACAAATCATCGAACAGGAGGACGATTTCTTTGTTCATCCCGCTTCGGATATACGACACCTGAAATGCCTTGAGTCCGAGTAGAAGAGTTTTGGTCTCTCCGCGAGAAAGATATTCTGAGGCTCGTCGCTCGTAGCCGACAGAGTCGCACGCTGAGATAACGAGATCGTCGGTGTGCGGGCCTGCGGAAGCATGACCGGTGAGAATATCGCGATCACGGTTGGTGCGGCAATGACGGAGAATCGACCCCTCTGGATCCCTTGGATCGGCACGGGATTCGTACGAGAAGATCAATCGGTAACGGTTCGCGAGAATCCGCTCAATCTCAGGAACAAACGCACGGAGTTCGTCTATGAGACGGAGCCGGTATCCAAGAAATGCTCCGGCTCGCTCAGCGAAGAGTCGGTCCCACAGGTCGAGATCATCGGGAGAGGTCTTACGCTCGCGTATGGCCTTGAGCATCTTGTTTCGCGAGGTGAGAGCCTGGGCGTATTCGCGCCGGACGACCGAAAATTCTGGGTGAGCGGTGGAGAGTATCTCATCGAGAAAATCTCGCCGCAAAGATGGAGCGAGCGAAAGGATATTCATCTCCGCTGGATGAAAGAGAACCGCTCGTAGCGGCGAACGCGCGAGGTAGTCTGGGCGGGAAGCGGCAGCCTTCTCTCGAGAAAGTCGGGCTTTGCGGGCAACAGGATCGAGCGAAACGACATAGGTCTCCCCATATGCGCCTCCTTCTGCGGACAATACTCCGGTAATCGCGCTCGACTCCGCACCGACCGATACTACCTCATCGATCGGACGTCCGAATGCAAAAGACGCATTGAGCAGACAGTAAACCGCCTCAAGAACAGAGGTTTTGCCGGATCCGTTCGAACCCGAAAGGACAGTACGCCGACCGAGATCCGCGCGAAAATCCGCGTGATTACGAAAGTTCCGCAGCCGGACGGATCGGAGCATGAAAGAGGGATTATCCGTGCATGATACTATCGACCGCGATGTGTCGGTTCATGATCTTCTTCGGAGAATTGGCGAGCAGATCCTCGGAGTCGTATGCCCCGACATCCACTACGTCCTCGCGCAGCGGCGCAACGAGTGGCGATGAGAGCTTCACTCCTTCGAGACGAGCGGCATCTACCTCATCGAGCTTGTCGAAGAATCAGAGGATATTGGCAAAATCTTGCCAGCTCGACTGCATTCCTTCGTCAAACGAAAGACCGGAGAGTTTGGCGAGACGGCGAATTTGTTCTTGTGTGAAATCCATGCTTTGCGTATAATCGCTATATTCCCTACAGCGTATTCTCTTCATGAAAAAAATCAATCCGAGCTTGGAGCAGGCTGCCCGTCTTCTCTCGGTCGAATCCAATGACAGCGTTGTCATGCGGCTTTCATTTGCGAAGTTCGCCTTCGTCCTCGCGACACTCGTATACTTCGGGAGCGAACTCTTGGTGGTGAGTGGGCTCGGTCTCTCCTGGTCTCAAGATGCGGCCTATGTCAGTTATCCGATCTTCGCGTTCGCACTTCTGGGATTTATTTACTCTGCCATCGAGTGTATCCTCGTTATCTCCCTCCCATCTCTACGAGCACTCCGGTGGCTTGTGTTTTTGGTACTCGCTGGTATCTATGCGGTCGCACTCCTCGTCCATCTCGGGCTCGTACAGACCATCGTTCGTTTCTTTGTTTCGCTCTTTACCTAAAATCAACCATGCACTCGAAACTCTCCGTTCTCCTTCTCGCCCTCCCCGCCCTCACGCTCTCAAGTTGTCTCGGTTCGTCCACCGAGTCGGCTGATACCGTTGTCCGCGCAGGCACGGGATACAGTGTATCCGTGCCATCCGCATGGACCGAGGTCCCCGCGAAGAATCTCCCCACAATCCCTCGCGGAACCATAGAACTCGCTATGAATTCACGGGAAATATCCGGAGGATTCGCTAACAAC
>DDBV01000028.1:409-685 GCA_002335145.1 Patescibacteria group bacterium UBA2023 | reverse complement strand
ACAACCTCACGATCCTCTCGGAGTCGCTCGACCGCGACACCACCTCGCGTGAGTACGCCATCACCAACAACACCCTCTCTACCGCCGAGTACATAGAGTACCAAAAACTCTCCGAGACCGAGATCGCCTTCGTGGATGAGGATACGTCACTGCTGTATGAGTTCGAAGCGCGGTACAATACAACGACACCGAAGATTCGGTTCTTCCAGACGGCCAAGATTTGTGGACAGAAAGCCTACCTCATTACGGTCGGGGTCTCGCTCGACACCGAGGGGA
>DDBV01000028.1:0-182 GCA_002335145.1 Patescibacteria group bacterium UBA2023 | reverse complement strand
GGGTCTCGCTCGACACCGAGGGGAGCACGCGCTATGAAGAGCTCGTGAAGTCGTTTGAGTGTAGGGAGGAGAAATAGTCATTTATGATAACTATGTCAACAGACCAAACTCCAAAAAAATTTTCAGATATTAAAGCAGATCTTTTAAATGCACTACTAGCAAGATCAAAAGATTTAAATATC
>DDBV01000025.1 GCA_002335145.1 Patescibacteria group bacterium UBA2023 | reverse complement strand
TGATCTCGTGGCGGGACGAGACCCCTATGCCCAATGACGAACGTGAGGTTATCATCTCACTGGAATCAGCATGCATGGGCGTACTCGCGCGCATGGAGGGTCGTGGCGTTGCATTCGACCATACGAAGCTCGAATCTCTCGGAAACGAGCTCGAAAAGAAGATCCGACAATCGGAGGAAGCGATCTACGAAGTCACCGGAGAACGATTCAATGTGAACAGCGTAAAGCAGGTACAGGAAATTCTCTACGAACGTCTCAATCTTCCGAAGGGCAAGAAAATCAAGACCGGACACAGCGTGGATAACGAGACTCTCTCGGAGCTCTCAGGTTCTCATGCCATTGCCGGAATGATCTTGGAGCACCGCTCCATGAGCAAGTTGCTCGGAACCTATGTAGAATGACTCGGTAAGCACGTACGCCGTGGACGGATCCATACGAGCTATCGTTCGCTCGGCGCATCCACCGGACGGCTCGCGAGCGATTCACCGAATCTCCAGAATATTCCCGCAGGTGAATGATACCCCGATGCGATCAAATCGTGCTTCACGAGTTCTGGAGACGATACCAGTCTCGTGGTCGCCGATTACTCGCAGATGGAATTACGGATACTTGCATCCTTGTCGCAAGACGAAGGGCTCGTGTCGGCATTCGAATCGGGCGAAGACATCCACGAGCGGACCGGGCGGTTCCTCTTTGGTGAGGGTCGAACAATTACTCCGGAACTCCGACGGATCGCCAAAAGCGTGAACTTCGGTGTGATCTACGGCATTACAGGATTCGGCCTCGCGAAGACGCTCGAAACATCGCCGAGAGAAGCTGACCACTACATTCAGACATTCTACCGCACGTATCCCCGCGTCCGCGAATACTACAACCACTTGCTCGAATGAGCGCGGATGAATGGGTACGTCTCCACATTCTTCGGCCGTCGCCGATACCTCCAGACGATCAACGACTCGAATCGTATGATCCGTGAACGGACGGAACGCGAAGCGATGAATGCTCCGATCCAAGGAACAAGTGCGGACATTGTAAAGTACGCGATGGTCGCAATTGATCGGGCACTCTCCGCGACCGGATACGGCCACCTGCTCATGCAGGTACACGATGAGCTCGTCTTCGAGATCCGCGACGACTCACTCGATGCAGCCCAGTCTCTCATCCGCGAGACAATGGAAACTGTCTTTCCTGGACGAGTGAGATTGACCGTGGATATCGGCATCGGAAAAAACTGGAAGGATGCGAAACACTAACCAAACCACCATGAGCAATAGACACGGACGAGCCGAAGATATCGTAAAACGCACGCTCGCGGAAGCGATCGTTGAGCGGCTCGAAACCCGCCATCCCGAGTACGGAATCGTCTCGGTCGTGTCGGTGGATATATCATCCGACCACTCGTACGCTGACGTGGGCGTACGATCGACAGACGCCACGGACGAACTCGTAAAGACACTCACCCACGATGCGAGCGAATACCGAAAAGTCCTCGCGAAGAGTCTTCCAATGAGACGCGTTCCCGTACTACGTTTTCACGATCACTCGCTCGCGAAGTCGCCCGATGATATCTATGCCTTGCTCGACCGGGTCTCCCGCGAGTCATTACCCGCAGACGAAACCGCCTAACCGATGAAAAAACGGCTCGCTCGTATCCGTATCGCACTTGCTAAAACTCTTGCCCAAGCCTTTGGGCGAGACTCCGCACGCAAGACGCCGAAGTCTCATACCACCGGAAAACGCAACCTCTTTGCCGACTCGGGCGAATACCGCTCGCGTCGACGGTCGTTCTCATTCAGACAACATCTCAACCGTATTCGGTCGTTTTCGGCTCTCCTCCCGCGTCCGGTTCGAGAGCGTCCGGAGGTCGGCGGCGCACTTGCGATCATTGGCATACTGCTTCTCGCTTCATCGGTCTACCTCGCGGGATTCTCATCGTATTTCCGCATCGCCGCATCACGAGTGGTAGTAGAACGAACCGACACGCTCTCGGACGTGAATATTGCCTACAAGTCTCTCGAAAATGCCGGCACCTACGGCGCATCGATTTTTACGGTGAACGAAGACCGTATCCGCTCGGAAATAACATCTCTCCAACCAAACGTGGAGCGTGTGGAAGTAGACCGACTCTATCCTCAGGGGCTCAAGATCATTCTGTCATCGAGCGAGCCGATCTTCTCCACGATCCTTCCAGGCGAAAAATGATCGTACCTCGTCACGCGCAATGGCGTTCTCGTATATGATAAATCCCCCAATCCGGCCCTCCCTCGATTTGAGTTGGTCAATCCCGAATTTCTCGAGGCCGGATTCTATGATTACCGACCCATTACCGAATCCGATATTATGGTGCGAATAGACGAGACGGTGGCAATCCTTGCCGAGAGTTTCCCGACCGTACGAATAGAGAAGGTTCGCTACTTCGCCGCGGAAAATGAACTGCATATCCCTCTTGAGAGCGGCACGATAGTGATTACGGAACTCTCGAGCTCAACAGAGCGACAGATCGCCGGACTCGGCGTCCTCGACACAGCGAAGCCCGGCATACTAGAACGCGGCGAATACACCTACATCGATCTACGGGTCTCGCTCAAAGCGTTTCTTTGTCGGGATCGGGCAGCATGTCTGGCAAATCTCAAACGAATCTATCCGACCGCCTATACCGACGCCTAACGAACTCTATCCCTCACAAATAACCGACCGACATGTCCTACGAATACTACGAGATTCTCGAGATCGATCGCGGCGCAGACGATGCCACGATCAAACGCGCCTACCGAAAGAAGGCCATGGAATGCCACCCGGACCGGCATGGTGGAGACAAGGAAAAAGAGGCAATGTTCAAGCGTGTGAATGAAGCCTACGCAACTCTCTCGGATGCCGATAAACGACGAAAGTACGACCGGACAGGAACCCCCCAGAGTGATGCCTCGGGCGGATTTGATGCCTCGGGATTCGACTTTTCCGATATTTTCGAGTCGTTCTTCTCCGGATGATTCGGAAATAGCGGACGGAGCCGTCGGGAGCGCGGATCGGATCGCGAGACCATGGTGGAAGTAACATTCGCCGAAAGTATCTCCGGAACAAAGAAGACCATCACCTACGGACGAACCATGCGATGCCAGCATTGCGCCGGATCCGGAGCAGAAACACCCAGTGACGCAGTGACGTGTCCTGACTGTCATGGGCGGTGACGGGTAAAACGACGGATGCAGACGATCTTCGGCACCATGGAACAAGATACCGTCTGTCCTACCTGTGAAGGGCGCGGAAAAAAGATCACCAAAGCGTGCCATGTCTGCCGCGGACGGGGGCTCGAAGACGTAAAACTGGAGAAGACCGTGGATATTCCGGCGGGGATCGACAACGGCATGAGCATGAAAATAGCGGGAGAGGGAGATGAGACGCTGAGTGGATCGGCTGGAGACTTGTATATTCACATCGAGGTTGGGGCGGCACCGAGCGGACTGGAGCGCGAGGACGTAAATCTCCGATATCATCTGGACTGTCATCCCATAGAGCTCACGCTCGGTATCCGAAAAACCGTGAAGATCCCCGTTGTCGGAGAGCGTGAGATCGATCTTGCGGCTGGCACGCAACCAGGGACTATCCTACGATTCACGGGGGACGGTGTCGCGAGCCTCTCAAAATCCCGCAGAGGAGACCTCTTTGTAGAGATTGCCGTACGTATCCCTGAAAAAATCTCCAAGAAAGAACGGGAACTCTACGAATCGCTCGCCGCGGAGGCGAAGATCGAGCATCGCAGCGGGAGTCTCTTCTCCAAGATATTTGAATAACGATTTCTCCAACGTGTACAATCGCATAAAAAAGACTCCCTCTTCGGGAGTCTTTTTTATGCGATTGTCGAGTTACGCATTGACGAAGAGTGCTCCGAGGACGAACTTGACGAGCGAGTTTGCAAGGAAAATAACCACGAGACCGATACCAGCCTGCACGAGAATCTTCTTCCCGGAAGACACTCCGTCGTCGTTTCCTCCGGCCGTGAGGATCTTGAATCCTCCCCAAAGACCATAACAGACAGCAATGATCCCGAGGAACACCATGAAGTTGGAGATGAGATTCTGAATCGTGACCTCAGCAGAGTTCTGAGATCCAGCGAGATCTTGATCGACATTGCTCTGACCGAAGTTGATCGCGGCATGTGCCTGATCGACGAACAGGAGGGTCGAAGCGGCTGCGGTGAATGCGGCCTTCGAAACAGTATTCATAGGATCTGAAAAAGAAATATCGGATACATTTTAGCGGATCACCATACTTTTTGCAAATTTCGCACAAAAAAACGATTTGACGCCTTGGTCGAAAAAGTTGAAGCTCGTTGAATGGAAACAACAAGGTGCGGATCCTCGGAGAGAAAGATTCTATATCGGGAATTTCGGGAGGATTCGAGGAAAAAGCGAGGTTTTTGGGCTTCCATCCCGTATGAAACCGTATATACTGCTCTTATCGTTTTTCTATCTTTCCTGGTCGATGGATATATTTCTCGCGAGTCCGAGCGGATTTTGTGCCGGCGTCACGCGTTCGATCGAGATTCTCGATACGGCCATAGCACGTTTCCCCGGGGAGCTTATTTACATGAAGCACGCCATTGTTCATAACCAGCATGTTGTGGACTCCTTCACGGCACGCGGGGTTCGATTCGTGGAATCAATAGAAGAGATTCCCGATGGGAGCGTGACGATCCTCTCGGCCCATGGCTCCGCACCCCAGGTGCTAACGCGCGCAACGGAGAAAAGACTCCGCATCATCGATACGGTCTGTCCTCTCGTCCTCAAGGTCCACACCGAAGCTAAGCGATTTCGTGATCTCGGATACGAGATCCTCTACATCGGCACGGCCGGACACGCCGAGACTGAGTGAGTCGCGGGCTACGCGGTAGGGCATTTCCATGTCATTGCCAAGAGTGTGGATGTGGATTCGCTCTCACTTCCCACGGACACCAAGCTCGCCCTCCTGACACAAACCACGCTCTCGGTCGATGATACCAGGTCTCTCGTGGAGACGGTGGTAAAACGATTTCCGCAGATCACACTGCCGAAGAAAGAAGATATCTGCTATGCGACACTCAACCGCCAAAACGCGGTAAAGGCTCTCGCAGAAAAGGTCGACACCGTCCTCGTAGTAGGATCGAGAACGAGCTCGAACTCGAACAAGCTCGTACACGTGGCTGAATCGGCTGGCATGCGTGCCTCCCTGGTCGGGACATGGCGGGACATTGTCCCGGATATGTACGCCGGAAGCCATGCCATCGGTATCACGAGCGGGGCAAGTACGCCAGATATTCTCGTAAAAGAAGTCATTGCCGTACTCGAAAAAGCAGGAGGAATCTACCGTGGAGCTATCGAGACCGTAAATGAGACGGAATCTTTCACGTATTCGGACAAAATCTTCGCCATCTAATACAGATACGCCATGATCCTGGACGGTCGAGAAGCCGCATCGGCAGTATATGAGACACTAAAACAACAGATCAGCGAACTCTCCACTCCCCCAAAACTCACCGTATTTCTCGTGTGAGACGATACGTCGAGTCTCTCCTACATCGCCCAGAAGCGCAAATATGCCCTGTACGTGTGAATGGATTTCGAGCTGATCCGGCTCTCTGCCGAGACGGACGAAGCCTCTCTGCTCGCGCACATGGACGAGAAGAATAGCGACACGACGGTCTCTGGCATTATCGTACAACTCCCCCTGCCGAAACACATAGATACGAAGCGGGTTATCGCCCATATCGACCACGATAAAGATGTCGATGGATTCACTCCCGCGAGCATCGGAAATCTCTTCCTCGGGGAGGATCGATACGTCTCGTGCACACCCAAAGGGATTATGCGACTCCTCGCGCATTACGACAAGGAAGTAGAAGGAAAGCGCGTCGCGATCCTGGGACGCAGCAATATTGTGGGGAAACCCCTCGCGCTTCTCATGATCAATGCGGGTGCGACCGTAACATCCTGCAACAGTCGGACTCAGGATGTTGCCGAAATTACGCGGTGGGCTGATATCGTGGTACTCGCTATGGGACAACCGAAATTCCTAAAACCCGAGATGGTTCGTGAGGGCGCGACCATTATCGATGTCGGATTCAAGAAAGTGAACGGCACAATCTTCTGAGATGCTGACTACGATCTCCTGAAATCACGAACAGACATTACTCCGGTCCCGGGTGGTGTAGGAGCTATGACAGTGGCAATGCTGCTCGAAAATACCCTGCTCGCTTTCAAGCGGACTCACCAATACTCCTAAGACAATCCTCGACCATGTACTGACAGCACCTCTCCTCTGCCACCCCTCCTCCGCGGATATCACGAAACTGGCGACCACTCGGATGGGCCCTATTTATTGTAGGATGGATCGCTCTCTCGATCGGAACTGTATGGTTCATGCGCAGTCCCATAGAGAGCACGACCGAAATGGTCGGCTACTCGGCACTTCTCATATCCGCATTGGCATGCCTGTGATACGGCTCAACGCTCGTGAGCCGGTCGCCCGTAGGGATCGGGGGCGGGCTGATATTCGTGATACTCTTGCTTATCACAAGGTTTCTCTCGGGAATCAACGCCATCGCCATGATTCTCTTTTCGTTCGGTTCGAACGTGAAAGCATCCGATAGTCCCGGAATCATTGCCTCCACCCTCATGCTTCAGGTAGGGGCAGAGTTCGTGCTGCTCGTAATGGCCGTGTCAGTGTTCGTGCTCATGATGCGATGGCATCGAGGGTTTTCCCGGGCATTCATAGTGCTCCTTGTCGTGTCCCTGTTGATCGGAGTGGCCTGAATGATATGGTTCGGGTACTTGCAGTATCTCGGATACTATGTAAGCAGCCTTCTAGTAGACGCTGAGGTCCGGACAGTCAGCTCAGCCATTGCACTCATCGCCTTCCTGTTGTACCGCCGGTATTCCCACCGCATACGCGAGACGTTCACTCGATAGAACCCCTTCCCTCACCTCATGGTGAGGATTTTTTATGGGAAATGGCTGGGGTATAAATCCTTCTTCTTCCAAATCCATCTCCTTCACAGATTAGCCACCCCCGCCTCACAGTGGGAGCTTGCTTCGTCATACGGGCGAATTTCATGCTTCATCTGTTCCGTGCTTTCGCTCGGAAGCTCCCCCCTACTCCTTATGGATGGTGGCTTAGAAAAGCAAAAAAGAAGGAGATTCTCCTCCTTCTTTTTATGGCGTAACCATCTTTAGTCAACGTAGATGTATCCCTTGATCGCCGCCTCATTCTTGAGTACCTTTCGAACGGTTACTTCATTGAGAGCTCGGTAGTTCATATCCTTCACGATAATGTAGTCATCGTGAACTTCGAGAACGATTCCAACGTGCCCGTAGTATGGGTTGTATCCGTGCCCATTGAATACCACGATGGCTCCGGTCGCGGGTACCGACCCGGTCGGTACTCCCTGTTTCGCGGCATTTCTGAGCCATTCCTTAGCATTTCCGCGCCACGTCACGGTCTTGTTCATGGCCACGAAGTAGGTACAGTTTCCCCAGACGAATCCTCGACTCTTACCGGTATACTTGATGAGATACTGCTTTCCTGCATATTCAGCTCATCCGGAAGCTGCCGCGGATTTGCTGGAAGCCTTGGGTGCAGTGGTCGTAGATCGCTTGGGGGCATTCGCTGCGAGAATCACCTCCTGAGGACGGGCATTCGGAATGACGAGCTTCTGTCCGATCTTGAGCTCAGATCCTGCTGCGAGACGGTTTTGGTTGGAAATAGATCCGGCGTCTACCTTGAATTTCTTGGCAATCGCATCGACCGTATCCATGGATTCCACCGTGTAGACGACACCACTTACGGGTGGAATCTTGATCGTATCCCCAGGGTGAAGGACTTTGCTCTTGGGGAAGTTATTGGCCCACATAATCGAATCCGGAGATACCCGGAATTTGTCTGCGATCATCGCGATGGAATCACCGGACTCCACAGTATAGTCGATGAGGGTACTGACTCCCGAGACATCGCGCGCGCTTGCGAGAAGGCCTGCAGCCTTGAGATATCCGGTGTCGGTCGCGAGGATCGAGCTGCCAGCCTCATCGGACGCCTCTCCCTCGTATGAGACGAGGATCGATGAGGCATCGTAGTCTCCGACACTCGACTGGGTGTATGCCATCTGTCCGAAAGACGGATAGACAGGAAGAATGAGAACAACAACGGCGGCGAACACTTTGAACTTTCGGACAATGGAGAGGATCGTCGTACGCTGGTAGAGAGAATTTCGAGCGTGGCGGCGGAGTCGAGCTTTCAGATTAACTGAGTGATGATTCATCCAGGTGTTTTCGATGTAAAAACGCTCCCTTCCCAGAGGGAATCTCCTGCAATGGAGACTCCCAGGAAAGAAGCGCTAGGCGATCGAGAGGATCTCGAGCCGAGTACGATCGGCACGGAATCCGCGGGTGCGGTGGTAGTGCTTCTTGGACTTCATCTTGAAGACCTTGACCTTCTCATCGCGGAAATGCTCGACAACGCGGCACTTCACGGACTTGGAATCGAGCACGGGCATCCCGACTTCGACGGAGTTTCCATCGGCATCGGACACGAGAAGCGGAGAGAAGGAAGCCTCCGTTCCGGCCTCGGCAGACTGTCGATCGACTTCGATGACGTCTCCGGCACGGACGATGAACTGATTTCCTCCCACTTCGATCACTGCAATCATACTGTTTGTTTGAGAATAAATCCCGAAGCGAAAAACGACTGTCTTTCTGTTTCGGGCGGATAATAAGAAGATTCGCAAAAAAAGCAAGTCGAATTACCCCGAGATTTCGATATGAATCATGACTTCGTGGCTCTGGAAAATCTCCTTTGCGGTATTTTGACGATATACTTGTAATATGGTATCGTGATACCATGGGTTGCTATGTAGCCCGAAGACCTCTAACGAATCTCGATGGACCTCGCTCGTTTCCTCGCGATCATCCAAGCGACTCCGACACTCTCGGACGAGCACAAACGCAAACACGCCGAAAGAGCGGCAACCTACTCCCCTGTTCTACGTGGACACATGGCGAATATTATCGCTGAGGAGGAAATGCTCCTCATCGGCCAATACCAAAAGAGTCAAGAATCCGTGCAGATAGAGACGATGCAACGCATGGATCTGATTCACAAGAAGGAAGCACTTGATCGACAGCGTGAAACCGCGGATGCGGAGGGGAAGCTGGAATCGTTCAAGCGATACGGATAAGAGTTGGTTCACGCGTATCAATACTTTTTTATAAACACTTCTGTGTATGGCTCCTGAGACGATAGGCCAGATGGAACCAAGACAACAGCCGCAAACACTCGACGCCGAACGATCGGCGGAAGCAGCAAAGGCCACATCCGAAGCAGTCACCGAGTCTCAGACGAGGACCGAGGAGCGTCTCGATGCCGCAGCCGACAAGGAAATGAAGAGTCGGGAGGCCATAAACGCCCTGAAGGATAAGGTCGCCTCGCATCCGCGTCTCTCCGAGACGGAACGATCGAGGCTCGTGCACGCGCTCGAAACCATCCTCACGGGCGGAAACGAAATCCCAACTTCGTTCCACAAACTCCAACAAGCCATCTCGAAAGCCGACCCGCAAGCAGGACGTGATGCCCAGAAGATCGTAGGCGATGTGGCTGGAACGTACTCAAAACTCAATAATGCCTATGCGGTTCAAGCCGAGCGCGAGAATGGACTTTCGAAGGACCCGAGAATCCGAGCAATGCAGGAATCGCTCTACCAGAGCTGTGGTATCGACCCCGATGTCTCTAAGAACAGCACACCTCAGAAGTGTGCCCGCGGACTCATAGACGGATTCGCGACACAGAATCTTGAGCTTCTGACCCAGATATTCGAGAGCGATGGGCGGGTACTCCTCGATATCGGTGAATATATTATCATGAATCCGCTCGAATTCGCCAAGGCAGGGATCGAAGGAATTGCTACAGCCATGTCGCAAATCGATTCAAAGGATGCCTACAAAATCGGTCTCGGCCTCGCTGCGATCACTGGAGTCGTGGGTATCGTAAAAAACGCGATCAAGAAGGGGGTGGTAACGGCAGCGAAAGAATCAATGAAAGACACGGAGCACGGAAAGGTCGGTGCGGAAACCCCGCACGTCAAACCAACCGCTGCCAACGACAATGTCAGGCCTGCTGCCAACGATAACGTCAAGCCTCACGAGCAGCAGCAGCATCAGCAAGAGCGCGCGGACGGAACAAACGGGGGTGCAACGTGATGAAATACCGAACGACCCGGATCCGGACGGCCGATGGAACGGCCCACGGGCGAGGGAGGGAATCCGGGAGCCACGGAGAAGCCGGGAGCACCCGCCGAGGGAGGGAAACTCCCCGACCACATGGCCCACCTCTCGGCGGACGATCTGGCACACGTCCGTATCGCAGAGCAGACACTCGGGGATCTCAGCTCTCCGGACAAGGCGAAGACCGTCGCGGCGATCGTGAAGGCTCACAATCATGGAGAGGGCCGGCTTTTCGACCGGTCGGTCGTAGAGGGAATGAGCATGGACGAGTTGAAGAATACATTCGGGCGTCGGTATCCGTGAATGGAAGGCCAAGCATTGCGAGACAAGGCACTGAGCGCGAAGGATAGCGTCAATGGACGTATCGGAAACTACACGGACGCGGAGCTGGCCGAGAAGATGCGCATCGT
The DNA here is from genome assembly GCA_002335145.1 of Patescibacteria group bacterium UBA2023. GTDB lineage: Bacteria > Patescibacteriota > Gracilibacteria > BD1-5 > UBA2023 > UBA2023. The sequence goes on along the minus strand of DDBV01000025.1, from coordinate 1,285 downwards.
GCAGGTGGAAGGAGGCATGACGCCGGCGCAGAGCAAAGAGCTCATAAAGACCGAGGCACTCGGATTCCAGCAGCAGTATGCCTCTAGAGTAGGAGAGGGTCTCATCAGTCTCAGAACCCCGGACGGAAATATTGATTGGAATGGTCTGGAAAAAATACAGTTCGGACCGGGGGACACGGCTGCCGGACGTCTGAAAATAATCCGGGACAACTTGTTGCGGCAAGTCGTCGAAAATCCCTTCAGTGCTGACGCTGCGGCATCCAGAATCCAACGTGGACTGGACGATATCTTCTCCAAAGTGTCTCCGAGCGAGCGCGGAACCGTCATGGAGATTATCAAGAACGAGGCGGATGTGCTTTGTTACAATCTCCAACGCAGTGCCGAGAAACTGCCAAGAGGATCGGCACAGCGTGACTCGATCGAGCGACAGCTCGCTCAAGCCCGATCCGAGATCGGAAAGATTACCCAGCAAGTCGACAACAGCATTGTCACAGCTTCAAGTCAGGAGGGGCTGATCGGCAAGTTGAGCGCGAGCAAGGTTCGACCGGATATCATCAATGAGTTGAGGACGCTCGATATCAAAACCGGGTCGTCTGCCGAACTCCGACAAGGAATCAAGCAGGCTGAAACGATGGCAACAAGATGGAAGGCGAATATGCCGCAGGAACTCCATGCCGATGTCGATACTCACGTAAGTGCCCTCGTCCGCGAGAAAACAGATGTCACGATCCTCAGTATGCACCGCATCCCGAGCGACATGACCGACATGCTCAAGGAAGCAGGACAACACGGATACAAACTCAGTCCCGAGACGATTACTCGATCACAGCTCAGTCCAGACGGAAAAAGAATACTCACGGAAGGACGAGCCGGACTCGATGCGATGTCGCAAGCAATGGAGTACGTAGGGCGAGCTCGTGGCCGCATGAGCGAACTCCGATGAGAGATAACGATGGCCCGGGAACAAGCACTCAAGGCCGGAAACAAGACCGAGGCAACAGAACCACTTGCGAGGTTGGAGGCTGGAATCAGAGAGGTCCAACAGATGGCTACGGAACTGAAGGGAAAAATTGGAAATCCAGCCGACAAGTGAGCCAACGAATTTGAGGCGGAAGCAAAAAAGGCTCTCTTGGAACTCGCTAGAACTTTCGGAGGTCCGAATAATCCGGTGGAGAAAGTAGCCAGAGAGACGATGGCCGATCTGAGCTCGGTCAAAAACCAGGTCGCGTCAAAGCCCGCGGCAGCGAAGCCGGCGGAGGCGGCAAAACCAGCGACGCAGGCACCG
>DDBV01000020.1 GCA_002335145.1 Patescibacteria group bacterium UBA2023 | reverse complement strand
GACTTCCTCAAGAATCGCAAAAGAATCGAGAAGTACAAGACGCAGATTATGACGCACTTGGAAGCCCTCTCCAGGAAGCGCACCACGAAATTCCTTCGGAGCAAAAACATTGCGAAGACGGCATACGAAAGAGAGTTGCGATCCCTCAACGAGATGCGTACCGCGCTCATGAAAGATGAGAACGTCCGGGAAAGCGACTTCGTGGCCTGCAACGCGGGAATCAAACACTACACCCAAGCAATAGCGGAAGCCGAACAAGAGATCAGGCAGATGCGCGAACAGGAGATGCAGGAGATGGAAGCCTTCTTCTACCTGCTTAACGGGAACATCGACCTTCGCGGAAGAGAGGAGCGTTTCTTGGCCAACTCCACGATGTTCGAGAGGCTCGAACTTGACATGGGCAGAGATTTGTTGACCGTTCGCCTCCACCGATTCTTCTCCCAAATCCTATGAGTCCATGAAGAACAGACTATATCGCTTACGTCAGAGTCTCATCCTACGAGCAAGCGGAGCGCAACCTCAGCATCCCGTCGCAAATAGACCAGATAGAGCGGTACGCCAAGCAGAACGGCATACGGGTGGATCGCATCTTCTCGGAGGAGCATAGCGCGTACAAGGGCTCTCGGCCAGTCTTCGCCGACATGCTCAAGGAGATTCGGAAGAACCGCAACTGGAAGGGGGTCATCGTCTTCAAGTTCGACCGCGTGAGCCGGAACCTCGACGACTTCCTCGCCCTCGAAAAGCTCATGAAGGAGCGGGGGATGGAAGTCGTTTCCGTCACCGAGCCCATGCTCAACAGCTATCTCGGCCGCTACATGGTACGGGACATACAGAACCGTGCCATCCTGTACTCCGAAGAGTTGAGCTTCCGCATCAAGCTCGGCCTACGCAAGAAGCTCCAAACCGGCGGCGACATCGGTGGGAGTCCGCCTTTCTGATTCAAGCGCGTGGACGGCTACTTCGTCCCCGACGAACGCAAAGGCCCCGTGATAGAACGCATCTTCTCGATGTACGGAACCGGACTCCACGGATACAAGGAGATCGCCAAGGCGGTGCGCCGCGAGTTCGGCCTCAAGCACGTCGCCAACAGCACCGTGCAGCGCATCGTCACGAACAGCATCTACGCGGGCATACGGACGAAGACGTGGAATCTCTCCACCGAGGAGTATCTCTTCTGGGGAGCTTCCGCGCCGGGAGAGTTCACGGAAGTCTACCCGCTCGCCCACGTGAAGCCCATCGTCTCGCAAGAGGATTTCGAGCGGTGCGAGCGGATACGCATCGCCCGCCAGCGTTGACCGGCGCGGACGGGGAGTGCCAAGTTTCCCAAGATATTCGAGTGTTTTTGCGGTCGCAAGCTCGCCCGCGACGACAAGAAGGAGAAACGGTACCTGCGTTGTCCGAGACAGCTCAACGCGCGGTTCCCCATCCCGTGCCTTGAACGGTACTCTTCTATGGAGCGACTTGAGCCGTACCTGGAATCCGTACTCCGAGAAGTCGTCCTGACTCCCGAGATACGGCAGGCCGCCTCGATGCGGCTCATGGGGGAGTCCGCAAGATCCCACGCTTCCGACCGACAGGATGCGTATGCTTCTCTCCAAGAGATCGAGGCTCTCCAGGAGAAGCTCGACCGCCTCACCGAGCGCTATGTCGCGGGCACCGTAAGCGACGAAGTCTTCGAGACCCTCGGCGCGAAACTCGATGCCGAGATGCGCCGACACAAGGATCGTTCCTCACTTGCGAACCGCCCCGACGATTTGCAGGAGGCGACCAAGAGGACGATTCGCTTTCTGGAAGCCATTTGAGCCTACTCCCGAGTGCTGGATTTACCCCCGTGACCGGAGAAAAGTTCGCAACTCTTTTCCGTGGTGTTCAAAGTAGTTGCGAACCTTGTTTTCAAGGACTGATTTCCGCAAAGAAAAGCCCTTTCCGCACCGTTCGATTTGGTGCAAAAAGGGTGAATTTCCGACTGGTGGAGATGACGGGTACTGCCCCCGTGTCTCGAGAGGCCGGCCCGGTGCCTTCTTACGCTCATATCGTCCGATTTTTGGTTTTACGTCCGTTCGGACCATCGGATGGACGAAGTCCGGATTCGAAAGGACGAGCGTTCGCTACGGGCGGGAGGAGTACGCTGAACTCCCCGGGCACGTTGTCGGAAGAAAGTATTCCCCCCTCGTCTTCCGGCAACCAGGAGGGGATCGTAGCAGGCCATCCGGCACTCACCGACTTGCGGGGCTACTGACCAAGGTTAGGCAGCGACGGTCGTCGGAGCAAAAGCCTTGCTTGCTGCTGCCTTGAGGCGAGCGAGCGCAGAGTTGTTGTTTGCACTTATGTGCTGCATGCATTGTATTGACGGGGGATACATGCGTCCCACGGAGCGGGCGGACGGACCGACTCGATCTCCCGATAGAATCTGTTTCATCCCCACGGCTCTATTGTATCCGTGGAGATGAAAAATTCAAGCCGTCCACGGACACGAGAAAAACATATCCGTCTTGATTTCGATGAGGGAGTGGTATACCATGCTTCGCGATCCGAACCATCAACAGCCCGAATTCCATGATCCAAAGAACTTCCGCATTTCTCATTCTTCTTAGTGTTATTTTCTCGTTGCCGTTCCATGCTTCTGCGGCGATATCTATCTCTGCATCCGTGGAGTCCGGTGTGTATGACCGGATGTTCGATGTTCGGCTGATAGCTTCTGATCCGAGCGCAAAACTCTTCTATACATTTGATCCGGACGGCTCACCGATGGATGCATACGCCTATACGGGCACGATTCGGATAGATCATAGCACACCGTTTTTGTATTTTGCGTTCACCGATCCCACGAACGAATCGCCTATCTACCGGCAGGACTACGAAATACACTACCCCGATCATGCCGCATTTTCCGTTGATCCCAAGACGCGAGTCGCTTCGTTTATGAATTTTTCCCAAAACGAAAAAAATAGTATCGCGCTCGAAGGGTGGAAACTCGAAAAAGATTCCGTGACACTGCATAAATTTGAGCCACGGGATTTTCTCTCGGCTGGCCGGACACTCTCTGTATCGTATGTGCTTCCGTCCGACATCCACGCGTACGGCACATATCGGCTCATAGCACCCGATGGGCGCATCATCTCAGAGATTCTCGTTGAAGAGCCCGAGTCGCATATTGAAGAAGTGCTCCTCCCTGTCCGGCAGTACATACCACCAGAGTCGGCCACTCCCACGCGAACGGATACCGACTCCGAAATGGCTGGATCTGACGGGATGGATGCCTCGGGAGAAGTGGATTCGGTGCCGATGATCGATACGCAAGACGCTCCTGTCGAGACGGAGTCCTCGGATAGCGTTGAGCCTCTCCCGATTACATCCTCCGAGGAGAATGACACCACCAACAGCGAATCAAGTCCTAATACCGATCCTGCCATGTCCGAGGACCCTGTATCAGATACGCCTGTCGCACGAGATGGTGAAGCTCCGTCAGACGGACCGGATATATCGGCATCCGCCCGTGGATTCGGAGGACTCATTCCATTGATCATTATGTTTGCATTCGCGCTCTTTGCTTCGGCGTGGAGATTCTTCCGGAAGCAGTCGTTTATTGCCCATAGGTAGCACACCGAGACGACATACGCAACGACCGAGAAGAGAAACCGAAGAAACTGTGAAAGCGGATTTGCAAAAGGAGGTAATTTCGATACAATTGGCCCATCGCGACGGACTCACGATTGTGTTGAGGGGGAAGGTCCGCGCCTTTTCTTGCATATTCACTTTCCGCTTACCCGCATGCCAATGAACCGGGCGAAGAAGCTGCCAACCCCGCAGGAGATAGGGGCACTTTACGATGTGCAGTGACGCTACTTTTTCACGGACGATACGTCAGTCATTCCCACTCCGGAACTCATCGAAGTCCAGATCAACTCGTACAAGGATTTTCTCAATGGAAAACTCCGTCGAGCGTTCGACGAGACATTCCCGATCAATGACTTCTCCGAAGAAAAAATCGAAATCAAGTTCCTCGATCTCATGATCGAAGAGCCGAAGTACGATATTCTCGACTGCAAGCGTAAGAATCTCAACTACGAGGCACCGTTCAAGGTACGTCTTGAGATGCTCAACAAAGAGACCGGCGAACTAAAAGAACAGGACGTCTATATGGGAGGAATGCCGCTCATGACCGAACGCGGGACCTTCATCGTCAATGGAGTCGAGCGTATCATTGTCAGTCAGATCATCCGTTCTACTGGTATCTTCTTCACGCCGGATTCTCGTTTCTCCGGATTTTTCGCCATGAAAATGGTTCCGCAGAAGGGAAGCTGGTTCGAGGTGGAGATCGAGCGGCGAGGTGTCATCAATGTAAAAATCGACAAGAAGCGAAAGATTCCTTTCACCGTCTTGCTTCGCGCCTACGGATATGAGAGTGATGCCGAGATCATCGCGCTGTTCAAGGACGAACCGGATTTCATCTCAAAGTACATTGCTCCCACGCTCGAGAAGGATCGCGCCAAGACCAAGATGGAGGCTATGCACGCCATCTACAAGCTCCTGCGTCCGGGGGATCTCGGGACCGAGGAGCGCGTTGCCGACCTTTTCCAGACCACGTTTTTCGATGCGAAGAAGTTTGAGCTCGGGGCGGTGGCCCGCATGAAGATCGACCGCAAGCTCGGGAAGACGAATATTGAAGACGAGAATCGTGACTCTTTCCTCTCCAAGGAGGATCTCGCCAATGGACTCCGATACCTGCTTTCGCTTATGGAAGCTCGGGATGGACACCATTGGGACGACATTGACCACCTCGAAAACCGCCGCGTGCGCTCCGTGGGAGAGCTCGTGTACGACAAGATCAAGGTGGGACTCGCCCGTATGGAAAAGATCGCGAAGGATCGCATGACGATCGTGAATCTCGCCGAGGCAACGCCGGGAACATTTATCAACTCCCGGCCGATTATCGCCGTACTCAAGGAATTCTTCGGTACGAGCCAGCTCTCGCAGTTTATGGATCAGTCCAACCCCGTCTCGGAAATCGCACATAAGCGACGCGTGACGGCTCTCGGCCCCGGCGGACTCACGCGCGAGCGCGCGAGCTTCGAGGTGCGCGACGTCCACCCCACGCAGTACGGACGCATCTGTCCTATCGCTACGCCGGAAGGACCGAATATCGGACTGGTACTCCACCTCTCGACCTACGCGAAGATCGACGAGCACGGATTCATCCAGACACCGTACCGAAAGATTGCACATAGCGTACCGAATGACGGAACCTCGGCCGTAAACCGTATCGCCCTCGATGATATCATTGGGGATGATGGGAAGACAATTGTCGCCGATAAGGAGTATATTTCTGAGGCTGCTGCCAAGCAGATACAGAAGTCCATCAAGGCTGATACGATCATGGTTCGCGGATTCACTACCGATGAATACGACTACTACGGAGCCTATGACGAGCGATCGCTCACCATCGCCGAGGCGAATACCGAGCTCGATGAATACGGAAACTTCATCTCCACCCGCATCGGATCGCGCCGTGCCAATGAGCCGACCGTCGCCTATGTCGGAGAAGTCACGCACATCGATGTTTCGCCGAAGCAGATCATGAGCGAGACCACATCGCTCATCCCGTTCATCGAGCACGATGCTGCCACCCGCGCGGAAATGGGAACCAACATGATGCGCCAGGCTGTACCGCTCTTGCGTCCGGAAGCCCCGATCGTTGGGACTGGTATGGAGCGTGCCATCGGAGAAGGATCGGGATACGTCATCCTTGCAGAGGAAGACGGAGAGGTCATTGGAGTCGATGCCAAACACATCTCCCTGCTTTACAAGAGTGGAAAAAAGGAGATCTACGAGCTCAAGACTTTCGAGCGATCGAACCACGATATGCTCATTCATCAGACACCGCGCATTTCTGCGGGGGATAAGATAATGAAGGGACAGGTACTCGCGGATGGACAATCCATTGAAAACGGAGAACTCGCCCTCGGAAAGAATCTCCGTGTTGCCTACATGCCATGGGAAGGATACAACTTCGAGGATGCGATCATCCTCAATTCCCGACTCGTGGAGAATGATGCATTCACCTCGATCCATATTACCGAGTACGTACTCGATGTCCGTGAGACCAAGCTCGGCCCGGAAGAGACCACCTACGATATTCCGAATGTCTCGGCTGCAAAGCTCAAAGATCTCGATGAGGAAGGTATTGTCCGAATAGGGGCATATGTACAAGGGGGAGACATCCTCGTTGGTAAGGTCACTCCGAAGGGGGAGATCGAGCTCTCGCCGGAAGAGCGTCTGCTTCGCGCGATCTTCGGAGACAAGTCCAAGGACGTGAAGGATTCGTCGCTCGTGTTGCCCTCGGGATCAGGTGGTAAGGTTATTCAGGTGCACGTGCTCAAGCGCGAGAACGCCGACAACCTCCCGACCGGAGTATTCAAACAGGTAAAAGTCTACGTCGCTCAGACCCGCAAGATCGAAGTCGGAGACAAGATGGCTGGACGCCATGGAAACAAGGGAATAGTGGCACGTATTGTCCCTGCGGAGGATATGCCGTTCATGGCTGACGGTCAGCCGGTAGACATCATCCTGAACCCGCTCGGAGTCGTTTCGCGCATGAACATTGGACAGATTCTGGAGACCCACCTCGGAGCCGTGGCGAACATGCTCGGTATCAAGGTGGCATCGCCCATCCTCAACGGAGTGCCAGTCGAGACTATCACACGGCTCATGAATGAGTGCGGCATGGACTCGGACGGGAAGGTTCAGCTCTTCGATGGTAAGACCGGAGAACCGTTCAAGGAGCGTACCATGGTGGGAATCAAGTATATGCTCAAACTCCACCACCTCGTCGAGGACAAAATCCATGCTCGCTCGGTCGGACCCTACTCCATGGTCACCCAGCAGCCACTCGGAGGTAAGGCTCAGAACGGAGGACAGCGTCTCGGAGAAATGGAGGTCTGGGCACTCGAAGGATACGGTGCTGCCAATATTCTCCAGGAGATGCTCACGATCAAGTCCGACGACATCAACGGACGTATCCAGTCGTACGAAGCCATCGTCAAGCGCAAGCCGATCAAGCGGCCGAATATCCCAGAATCGTTCAATGTCCTCCTGCGCGAGTTGCAGGCACTCAACCTCAAGGTGGAACTTCTCGACTCCCAGGAGCTCGAAACTCTGGAGAGCGAAATGCTCGAACGGTACCTCGAACTTGGACGTCTGGAAGGACAATTCGATCTCGAGAACGAGGCTCTCGCCTCCGATGTGCGAGCCGATACCACTCCCGCAGTAGATGCTGCCGTCACGGAAGAGGAGTAATCAGCCTCCTCTTGCCCGTTCCCGCCTAATTCGCCTAACCGACATCAAATGCAGACGGACAACATGTCGCATATCGATCAGATCCTCAACGATAAAATCACCGACTATTCCCAGATCGGCAAGCACGCCGGAAAGCAAGACATTACCGAAGGAAAGAACCTCGACAACCTCGCGGGTATCTCCATCGGTCTCGCCTCCAAGGAGGAGGTTCGCTCTCTTTCGTACGGAGAAGTCCTCATCTCCGAAACCATCAACTACCGCACACAGCGACCCGAACGCGGAGGTCTCTTCTGTGAGCAGATCTTCGGACCTCGCAAGAACTTCGAATGTGCCTGCGGCAAGTACAAGCGCATCCGCTACAAGGGCGTAGTGTGCGAGCGTTGCGGTGTAGAAGTCACCACCGCTCAGGTACGCCGCCAGCGGACCGGACACATCGAGCTCGCCGCTCCGGTCGTCCATATCTGGTACCTCAAGTCCGTACCTTCCCGCATCGGACTTCTCTTGGATATTTCCATCAAGAAGCTCGAACAGGTCGTGTATTTCGCGTCCTACGTCATTACCGATGTATACGAAGACAAGCTCGAGGAAGCTATGCGTGAACTCGAGAACGCCTACAAATCTCAGAAGGTGGAGCTCCAGAAGAGCATCCAGCAGAGCATGAACGAGGCTCGTCTCCAGCTCGAAGCCAAGGAGATGTCCCGCCGGGCATTCACCGATATGGAGACCGCGCTCACGAGCCAGCTCGATGCGCTCGAAGAAGAGTATGCCAAGCTTAAGGGACTTCTTCAGGAGATTGCTCCGGCCGTTGTCATCGGAGAGCTCGATTACCGGCTTCTCGCTGAGAAATTCCCTCACGTCTTCCGTGGAGGGACCGGAGCCGAGTACCTCAAGACCCTGCTCGATCGCATCGACCTCAAGCAGTTTATTCAGCAAAATCAGGAAGAGCTCAAAACGAGCCCGAAATCCAAGCACAAGAAGATTCTCCAGCGACTCAAGCTCGCCTCAAACCTCTTCAAATCTGGACAGAATCCATCGCACTTCGTGTTGGACGCGCTCCAGGTCATTCCGCCGGATCTCCGACCGATGATCCAGCTTGATGGAGGACGTTACGCCTCGAGCGATCTCAACGATCTCTACCGCCGCGTCATCAACCGCAACAACCGCCTCCGTAAGCTCACCGAGCTTGGAGCACCGGAGGTCATTCTCAAGAATGAGAAGCGAATGCTCCAGGAATCGGTCGATATCCTCATCTCGGGAGATGTCCGCTCCAACCGTACCGGATACACCACCGCCACCCGCAAGAAGCTCAAGTCGCTCGCGGATATCCTGAAGGGAAAACAGGGGCGTTTCCGCCAGAACCTTCTTGGTAAGCGAGTTGATTACTCCGGACGTTCGGTTATCGTTGTCGGACCCAAGCTCAAAATGAACGAGTGTGGACTCCCGAAGATGATGGCACTCATCCTCTTCAAGCCGTTCATCATAGGAGAGCTCATCGACCGCGAGATCGCCTTCAGCGTGAAGCAGGCGGAGAAGATCATCGAGGATAAGGGGAAGGAAGTCTGGGACGCGCTCGATGCTGTCATCCATGACAAGTACGTCCTGCTCAACCGCGCACCGACCCTCCACCGTCTCGGTATTCAGGCGTTCAAGCCGGTATTGATCGAAGGAAAAGCGATCCAACTCCATCCGCTCTGCTGTACCGCGTTCAACGCCGACTTCGACGGAGACCAGATGGCCGTACACCTGCCGCTCACGAGCGAGGCCCAGGCCGAGGCCCGCGAGCTCATGGTGACATCGCGAAACATCCTGAACCCTTCGAACGGAGAGCCGATTGTCTCCCCCGGTCTCGACATGGTTCTCGGATGTTACTACCTCACACACTTGGAGCCGGGAGAAGCTGTCCATGTTTTCACGGGTATCACTGATGCCGCGCATGCCTACGAGAACGGTATCATCAAATACCAGACCCCAATCAAGGTCCGCGTGAACGGCGAGATTGTGGTAACCTCCTACGGACGACTTCTTTTCAACGAAATCGTACCGACCGAGCTCGGATACGTGAACCAGACTCAGAACAAGAAGGCACTCAAAAACCTACTCGCCCGCTCGTTCTCGGAGCTCGGAAGCGAAGAGACTGCGTACTTCGCGGACCGTATCAAGAGCTTTGGATTCTCGTATGCCGGACGTTCGGGACTCACGATCTCCAAGGAAGACATGATCGTACCGAACTCCAAGGGGGACGAAGTGAAGACCGGAGAAGAGAAGATCAAGCAGATCCAGAAGCGATTCTGGAACGGATACATGACCGAGAAGGAGCGGTACACCCAATCGCTCTCGGTCTGGAATGAAGTAAAGAAAACCATTGAGGAAGCCCTCAAAAAGAACTTCGACTACAAAAATCCGATCTTCCAGATGATCGACTCGGGAGCCCGAGGAAACTGGGGAAACGCGAGCCAGCTCGCCGGAATGATGGGACTCGTCGCGTCACCGACCGGAAAAATCATCGAACTGCCGATCAAATCCAACCTCAAGGAAGGATTCTCGACGCTCGAATACTTCATCGCGACCCACGGAGGACGGAAGGGTAAGGCTGACACGGCTCTCAAAACCGCCCAGTCCGGATACCTCACCCGCCGTCTCGTGGATGCCGCCCAGAATATCCTCGTACGCGAGGATGACTGCGGAACCCATGAATACCAGGAAGTAAGCCGTGCGACTTCCCAGGCTATCTACAACGAATCTTTCGACGACAAGATCTACGGAAAAACTCTTGCTCGCGATGTCGAGAAGAATAACAAGACGATCATCACCAAAGATACGATCGTCACCCGTACAATCCTCGAAAAGCTCAAAGCTGAAGAAATCGAGACGGTACAGATCCGTTCGATCCTCACATGTGATTCCGAAGGAGGTGTCTGCCGCAAGTGTTATGGACTCGACCTCGGATACAACGAGGAGGTCATGCTCGGTATGCCAGTTGGTATTATCGCTGCGCAGTCTATCGGAGAGCCGGGTACCCAGCTAACAATGCGTACCTTCCACTCGGCAGGAGCCGCAGGAGAGGGAGTCGACATCACCCAGGGTCTTACGCGCGTTGAAGAACTCTTCGAGGCCCGCGCTCCGAAGTATCAGGCGATTATCTCCGGATGTGATGGGACCGTAACGAAGGTCGAGTATCACGGAAACGAGCTTTCAATCACTGTTCAAGCCGATGAACTGGAGCGTCGCGAGTACTATATTCCCGACAATTCCTACGAAATCAGTGTGAAGAAGGGAGATCGCGTCCAGGACCGTACGGTCATGGCTCGCTCCAAGGAATCCCGTAATCGCATAACTCCGATCCGTGAAGGAATCGTGGAGAAGGTGTCTGACGGCGTTATCGTGGTCAAGGATGTGGAGCCGGAGGTGTTCGAGTACGTGACCGAAGCAAGCCGCACAATCCTCAAGAGCGAGGGTGAAGTGGTTGGCAAGGGACAGAAGCTCACCGAGGGGCACATCAATCTCCAGGAGCTCATGGATCTCGCTGGACCGCTCGCAGCAGAGCTCTATATCGTGAGCGAGATCAAGGCGATCTATGCTTCGCAGGGACAGACCGTCAACTCCAAGCACATCGAGCTTATCGTGCGACAGATGTTCTCCAAGGTCAAGATCACGAGCTCGGGAGACACCTCATTCTTCCCAGGAGACATTATCGATCTCGTTTCGTTCCGTCACCGCAATAATGAGGCGATGAACTCGGGAGGAATGTCCGCGATCGGATCGCGACTCCTTCTCGGTATTACCAAGATTTCGCTCTTTACCGATTCGTGGCTCTCATCCGCATCATTCCAGGAGACGGTACGTATTCTCGTGGAGGCTTCCACCGCGCGCAAGATCGACTCGCTCGCGGGACTCAAAGAGAACGTTATCATCGGACGTCTGATTCCGACACTCAAGTACTTCGAGAACAACCGCAATGTCGGAGAATACTTCGAATCAGACGAGGATAGCTCCGCCTACGAGAGCATTCGTTCACTCGAACGGGCCGATGATTCACTCGTTGCGGACGAGGAGACTCCCGCCGAACCTGTGGCCGAAGAAGTAGTCTCCGCATAATCTCACGAACCCGAAGACGCATGACGACAAAAAAACGCGCTCGCTCCTCGGATCTGTTGAAATTTCTCTCGCGCTATTTCTCCCACCCACTCCGGGTGGGAGCGGTAGCTCCGAGTTCGCGCTATCTTGCTCGAGCCATGATGGAGGGCATTGATTTTGATTCAACCCGCCTGATCGTTGAATTTGGTCCGGGAACGGGAATATTTACGGATGAGATCATTGCGCGTATGCACCAGGAGTGTATGCTCGTCACGATCGAAATCGATCCGCACTATGCTGAGTATCTACGTGGCAAGTACCACGAACGCTCAAACGTGGTCGTGGTAGAGGATTCCGCTGGTAATCTGGAGCCAATCCTCGATCGCTACAATCTCTCGGACCGGGAGGTTGGGGCGATCGTGAGCGGTCTCCCGACTCCCGCCATTCCGAAGCCAGATCTCACGAGAATGATCTCTTCGATACGCCGAAATACCGAAACCGGAGCAAAATTCCGCATGTTCACGTATGCTCCATCTGTCATGATTCCATATTACGACTGACTCCCAATACGGACGCTCTCAAAGACCTGGCGTAATATTCCGCCAGCATACGTCCTCGGTATCAACTAAGATCCTTGAATGTTTCGACATCTTCTTGTTCTCGTTGTGCTTTCGTGGGTACTTGTGCCCCATGCGAACGCCCAAGAATCTGCCGTGAGCGACCCAATAGAATATGGAGTTGAGTCGGCAGACTCCGTGACGTTCGAGTTCGATGCTCGTGCAAGTGCTGATCGGATCGAGATGGGAGAGTCCTTCACACTTGAGGTCTCGATCGTTCAGAAATGATGAGACGTATTCGAGGGACTCTCCATCGAGATTCCAGGCATCGAACAATTTCACGAGCTCAGTGAGCGAGAAGAGCAAAACGATTTCGTGGATTTCCGGGGCGTCCCCACCTACGACACGGTCTATTATCTGGAACTCGCCCCCATGAGATCTGGACAGTTCACGCTCGGTCCTGTTGTGGTGGAAGATGAGAATGGGCAAATCATGCAGTCAGATCCGATTTCTGTCGTTGTCGCAGAGGCGAAAACATCTTTGTCTGATACTGACCCGGAGAATCTCATAAGCTTCTCCGATTCCAAGAAGTCAGTATCGACAATGGAATACGCGCTCCCCGTGCTCGGGACATTGTGTCTTCTGCTCATCGCGCTCTATGCGACCATAGCACTCACTTCAAGGAGACCTCCCGTCACAAAATCACTTTGCGTTAGCGACTCGCCACCGACATGAGTCGTTCCGCTTCCGCTGTCGACAGATGGACCCAATGCAATTTTCGCGACGCTTGGACGCCGATTCGGTCGCGATGTCCGTACTCTCACGACCGCCGAGATCCTCGCGCTTGAGCCGGACTCGGAGGAACGGATCAAAATCGCATCGCTACTTGATTCTGTCCGCAATGCCAAGTATGCCTGACGCGATTAACCTCCTTACTGACGCACCAATGAGAGAGACAAATCCAGAAATTACCGCTCGCCACGATGCCTACCGCGAAGCGGCAAACGCCGCGATGCGGTCGGTTGGAACCATCGTTGTAGGACAAGAACGTCTAGTACGAAACGTTTTTATCGCGCTCTTTGCTGGAGGGCACGTACTCCTGGAGGGGGTTCCGGGACTCGGAAAAACCCTCGCGCTCTCGTCAGTCGCGCGCTCGGTCGATTGTTCGTTTGCGCGCGTATCATTCACGCCGGATCTTCTCCCATCCGATATTATCGGCGGGCAGATTTACCGGCAAAATACCGGCATGTTTGAGACGAGAAAGGGTCCGATCTTCACGAATTTTCTTCTTGCAGACGAGATCAACCGCGCCCCCGCCAAGGTACAATCAGCCCTGCTCGAAGCGATGCAAGAACGTCGCGTCACGATCGCTGATACAACATACTCTCTCGATGCGCCATTCGTGGTGCTCGCGACACAAAATCCCATAGAACAGGACGGGACCTATGCTCTCCCTGAAGCCCAACAGGATCGATTCCTCTTCAAGACCGTGGTGGATTATCCTTCTAAGGACGAGGAGATTGGAATCATGAAATGAACGCCATCGTTTGCAGAGGTTGCTCCCGCTCTTTCTCGTGAGATGCTCCTCGAAATTCAGACGTTCGTCCGTGAGACTGTCTTCGTCCACGATTCCATGTACAGCTATATTGCTGATATCGTGCGATCAACGCGATTCGGATCGGAGGGAAAGCTTGCTTCGATTCGTCCGTATATCCATCTTGGGGCGAGCCCCCGCGCGAGCATCGCCTTCGTCCAGGCTGCCAAGGTTCTCGCATTCATGGAATGACGCGATTACGTGATCCCTGAAGACATTAAAGAACTTGCTCCCGATATTCTCCGTCATCGTATTCACCGATCTTTCGATGCACTCTCCGATGACGTGAGCGTCGAATCCATCATCGTCGCCGTACTTGATTCCGTTATCGTCCCCTAATACCCGATATGAAGTTTGAACTCGACTCCCTGCTCGATGAGTACGCCCGATACGAAAACGATCTCGCCGATCCGGCCGTATACAGCGATACTTCGCGCCTGAAAGACCTGATGAAAAAAAAGAAACGCCTCGAACGGGTCGTAACACTCTACCGCGAGTACAAGACCGCCAATAAAGACCTCACGGAGAGTAAGTCCATCATCGAAACAGAATCTGACCCGGAGATGCTGGAGCTTGCCCGGGAAGAGATGCACGCTCTCCTACCGCGGATCGAGCAGTTGGAAGAAGACATCAAGATCGCGCTCTTGCCGAAAGACGAGAACGATGATAAAAACATCATCCTCGAGGTCCGTGCCGGAGCGGGAGGGGAAGAGGCTGCTCTCTTCGCTCGAGAGCTCTTCGATGCCTATGTCATATTCGCCAAGGCATCGGGGTTTTCGGTAGAGACGCTTGATGAATCCGAGAGCGAATCTGGCGGATACAAGGAAGTGGTCGCCAAAATCAGTGGAGACGGGGCATACTCGCGATTCAAATACGAATCCGGGACCCATCGTGTACAGCGCGTGCCCGAGACTGAGAGCAAAGGGCGCGTCCATACGAGTACCATTACAGTGGCAATCCTACCAGAGGTAGAAGATGTGGAGGTAGAAATCCGCGAAGAGGATCTCGAGATTACGGTCGCCCGAGCATCCGGGGCTGGAGGACAGCACGTCAACAAAACGAACTCCGCCGTGCGAATGGTCCACCTCCCGAGTGGCGTTGTGGTGGAGTGTCAGGACGGCCGAAGCCAGATCCAAAACAAACAAAAGGCCCTCATGATTCTGAAGTCCCGTGTCTATGCTCTCGAGCTCGCCAAGCAGCAAGCCGAGATCGGTGCGAACCGTCTCGCGCAGGTGGGGACCGGAGACCGCAGCGAGAAGATCCGCACATACAATTTTCCGCAGGATCGTATCACCGACCACCGGATCGGCGCGAATTTCTCCAATATTCCGGTCCGTATGGCCGGAGATCTCGCAGATATCGTGGAATCGCTCGCCGTTGCCGATCAGACGGAAAAGCTCCAGCGGGCTGCCGAGGGATCGGTTTCCTAGGCTTGATTTTCCTGCCGCATACGCTATATTCGTTTCTTCGCTTACTATCATCCGCTATGTCCGAACAGAAAAAACCAATCATCCGCCGTCGCGGGACTCGCGCACTCGTGAGCGCGTTCATTCCCACTGTCATTGACAAGACGCCCACAGGAGAGCGTGTCTACGATATTTATTCCCGCCTGCTCGAGGATCGTATCGTATTCCTCGGAGATGCGATCGACAGCTACGTGGCAAATACCATTATCGCCCAGCTTCTCTTCCTCGAAAAAGCGGATCCATCTGCACCGATCACACTCTATGTGAACTCTCCAGGGGGACACGTGACCGCGGGTCTCGCCATTTACGATACGATGCAGAATCTCAAGTGCGATGTGGAGACGGTGTGTGTGGGGATGGCTGCGAGCATGGGATCCATCATCCTCGCCGGAGGTACCAAAGGAAAGCGTTTCGCGCTTCCGCACTCGGAGATCATGATTCACCAGCCACTCGGTGGGGCAGAGGGGCAGGCAACCGATATTCGTATCGCCGCGGAGCACATTCATCGCACGGGAGAGACGCTCTATGGAATTCTTGCGAAGCACACGGGGCAAAAGATCGACAAAGTACGTGATGACTGTGACCGAGACAATTACATGACTCCGGAGCAGGCACTCAAATACGGTCTTATCGACAAGGTGATTAAAAACCGTTAACCACGAACGTGCGCGATGACGACCGATGCGAAACGCGATGCGATGCTCGCTGCCATCGCCGCGATCTACGATGAATCAGCGGATGTCTTCGCCGACAATACCGCAATGTATCGTGAACGCCGGTGAACGGAGGATCATGACCGTTTCATTGCCGGTATTCCGCTCCACGGGCGTGTTCTCGATCTCGGTTTCGGTTCCGGGTGGGACATGCGGTACTTTCATTCTCGCGGGTACGAGGTAGCTGGTATAGATATTTCCCGCCGACAGGTAGTGCGGGCACGCGAGAGTCTCCCGTATGCAGATGTGCACCTCGGCGACATCGCCCGTGCTGACGAGTGCTTTTCTCTGGAATCGTTCGATGGGATCTGGGCATGCGCAGCAATCGTGCACATCGATCGGATACAAGCGGAGAAAACATTTCATTCGATGTATCGGCTTCTCCGGCCGGGAGGCTCGGCCTATGTGAGCGTGAAATGCCGCAGCGATGTGAATGCTCCAGAGATCGTAGAGAAGCCGAGTCGATCGTCCGATGGCATTGTCAAACGATATATCTACTGGCTTCCGGAAGACCTATTCGCCGCTCTTCGATCGACATGATTCTCCGTAGACAGTCACGGATATTCCTCTATGAATTCTGGTGATACCTTCGTGAATATCTTTATCCATAAACCCTAGAACATGCTCACTCCGACCGACACTCAGATCGACACAATCATCCGCAAGGGGGTCTCGCGCGTGATCGATGCCGACAGTCTCCGAAAACGCCTGACGTCCGGTAAGCAGCTGCGAATCAAGCTCGGAATCGACCCGACCGCACCGATTATCCATATCGGGCATGCGGTCCCCATTCTCAAACTCCGGCAATTTCAGGAGCTCGGACATCATATTATTCTCCTCATCGGAGATGCGACGGCTCAAGTAGGGGATAGCTCGGACAAGGATGCGGAACGCCCCATGCTCCAGCGAGAGGAGACTCGCCGAAACGCCGCTCGCTATGTGGAGCTATTTTCTCGCGTCATTGACCCATCAAAGACCGAAATCTACTACAACAGCGAGGGGCTAGATAAGCTCAATTTCTGTGATGTCGGAGAGCTTGCTAAGCATTTTTCGGTCGCAGAAATGCTCGATCGGGATAACTTCTCCAAACGCTACAAGGAAGGCGTCCGGATAAGTCTCCAGGAATTTCTCTACCCGCTCATGCAGGGGTACGACAGCGTCGCTCTGCGTGCCGACGTGGAGCTCGGCGGTAATGATCAGTACTTCAATCTACTCGCGGGGCGAACGCTCCAGGAGGCATTCGGACAAGAAAAACAAGATATCGTGATGATGAATCTCATCGCCGGGACGGATGGACAGAAGATGAGTAAAACCAAAAAGAATTTCATCGCGATCGATACTCCGCCGAACGAAATGTTCGTGAAGGTGATGGAGATTTCGGATGACCTGATTCCCGTTTACTGGGAGCATTGTACGCTCGTGGACATGGCATTTGTTGATGCGGTACGAGAGCGTCTCTATGCCGGAGAGCACCCTCGTATGCTCAAGATGGAGCTCGCGCACGCGGTGGTTTCGCTCTTTTGTGATGCAGCATCCGCCGATGAGGCACGAGACTACTTTGAGCGGGTCATCTCGCAGGGATCTCGTCCATCGGAGTCAGACGTAGAGACCATCGTACTGCCTCAGTCAGCATACCCGATCCTCGTACTACTCAAGGAGCTCGGATTCGCGCAGACCACGGGTGAAGCGAGAGATGCCGTGAAGGGCGGGGGAGTGAAGATCAATGATACCCAAGAAATGCGGATTGATGCGATGATCTCTCTTCAGGCGAATGCTTCGATACTCGTGCAGATGGGGAAAAAGAAATTCGCATACGTTCGCCACTCATAAATCTCTCCATGCCACTTGTAGCCCTCTCCATTACCGCTCTTCTTGTTGGGATTTTCGCGCAGTGGATCCGGCTCGGATTCTTCGCTGATGCTCCGAGAGAAATATTGGATTGGTACTGGGTGGGGATCAAATACGCCGAGAATACCGGGATCGCATTCTCTTTTCCGCTCGAGGGCGTACTTCTTTCGGTCGTCACGATCGTTTTGATTCTCGCCATTCTCGGGTATTATTTCCGCTATGCGCGACCACATCCATCTGTATGGACGCATGTCGGGTACGGCCTGCTCTTGGGAGGAGCGATCTCGAATGCGTATGAACGTATTTTCGTGGGGTATGTGGTGGATTACATCTCGCTTCGATACTTCGCCGTCTTCAATATCGCCGATGCGGCCATCTCGATCGGCGTGCTTATTCTCCTAATCCTCGCCTGGAATGAACGAACAGCCAAATAGTCGCCCCCTCGAGGATCGGATCGGTCCTGCGGAGGTGGATATGGTCTCGGTCGGACTCGGGACTCTCGCCGGTATTATTGCCGGATTCTTCGGTGGGCTCCTATCCTTCGTGGCGAGCTATGTATTCGTGGGTATGACAAAAATGGCGGGGACGGGAGTTTATCCCTATCTGCTCTCGCTCGTCGCATTCTTCTCGATCGTACTCTCGGTCTCCACGTATTTTGTCTTCATGCGGATGCTCTTTCCGGATAAGTACCGGGGAGCTGGACTCGGGTTCGGGCAGATCCTGCTCTTTTGTATTTTTTCATATGCGTGCGTCACACCACTATATCTAGCGGTTGGCGTCATTGCTCCGGATCAGATTCTCTTGGTCTTTGCTGTTCATGTCACGCTCTCGGTTTTCGGTGCGAGCCTCGTGCTTGAGATCGTCTCCAATTACCGATATGTCCTCCTTGGAGTCTACGGATCATTTCTTGGCCTCTTTGCGAGTGTTGTCATTACGGCTGTGTACTTTTTCAGCGCACCAGAATCATCGCGCGCCATCTACAGCCTCCTCGGACTCCCCGTAGCGATCATCGGGGTCATGACGCTCGTCCGACTCCTGTTCGAAGCGGTATATTCTTTCCTCTATCGACAGATCGGGATCGATCCGATTGGTGATATATTCGCCCGGATAGAAGAGGAAGAACTCGGGGATGTTCGCCGAGCCGAGCGCGAACTTGTTCGGTTCGGAAAAAAGGAGGAAGACGGCTTGTAATGCCGAATTTTTCCATATAATATGCTCTCTTTTCCTAAAAAAAACGAGTCCCATGCAGATCATCGTCGAGAAAAGTTCATCGAACACCGTCTCCATTACTGTGAAGGAGAGCGCGAAAGAAATGGCCAAATGGCGTGACAAGACCATTGCAGAGATCGGAAAACATGCCAAGATCAAGGGATTTCGTCCTGGGTCAGAGGTACCGGCCGATGTCATTGAGCGCGAATACTCCGCTGGATTCATTGAAGGACAGGCAGTAGAGGCCTACCTCAATGACGCCTACTCCAAGATTATCTCGAAGTCTGGAATCACTCCCGTGTCCGCCGGAGAAATCAAGGAGGTGAAAACTTTTTCCCCACTTGAGGCAATCTTCGAAGTAGAGGTGCTTCCGGAAGTCTCGATGGACGAGAAGAAGGTTGCGAAGATCAAGCTCGATCGGACCGAGGTATCGGTATCCGATGAAGATGTCGATGCTGCCGTGAAGGCTATCGAAGGACGATTCACGAAATTCACCGCCAAGGAGGGATCCCCTGTGAAGATTGAGATGTGAGATCGTGTAGAGATCGATGCGCAAGGATACGACAAGAAGGGTGGCAAGGCGATTCCCGAGACGCAGGTTCGCGGATACTCGCTCACCCTCGGAAGCGGACAGTTCATTCCAGGATTCGAGGAAGCTGTTGCCGGACACTCGTCCGATGAGACGATTGGATTTCCCATTACGTTCCCCAAAGACTATCATAGCGATGAATTCAAGGGACGAAAGGTCTACTTCGAGGTCACGGTTCATAGCGTAGAAGCTCCGCAGGGGCCCGAATGGACACCTGAGTTCATTGAGGGGCTTCGCGGCAAGAAGACCGATATGGAGGGTCTCCGCGCTATCTTGAAGGGCGAGATCCTCGCTGAGCGCGAGCGTACCGCACGATCCAAAGACGAGGAGGCACTTCTCGATGAGCTTCTCAAGCATATGACCGTAGAGATCGGGCCGAAGCTCATGGAGCTTGAGATCGATAAGCTCTACCGCGAGCAAGCTTCCCGTCTTCAGTCCCAGAACTTGCGCATGGAGAGTTACCTCGCCCACATCGGCAAGACCGAAGAGGTCTACCGCGAGGAGGCAATCAAGCCAGAAGCAGAGCGTCGCCTCAAGGCAGAGCTCATTCTCAAGCATCTCCAGGCTGACCGCAAGACCGTAGTCTCCGATGCCGAGGTGGACGCCGAGGTGAAGACTCTGCTCGAAGATTATTCCAACGCGGAGGTCCGCAAGCGACTCATTGAGAAGCTCGTTCCGGGAGACCAGCACTACGAAGATATGCGGGCGCGTCTCGGCTACAAGAAGGTTGTTGACACGTTCTTCGCGTAATACCCTAAAACCACGATGCTTCAGACGATTTACCGAGTCATATTCGGCGACCCAAACGAGAAAATTCTTGCCCGCTACCGTCGCACTCTGGAGTCGATTATAGCCCAGGAAGAGCATTACGCACAGACCATCCGCACGGTCGATGACGTGCGCGCTGAGACAAATCGCTTGCGCGGACGGTTTACAGAGCTTGCGGATATCGCCGATCGTGACCTCCGCAAGAAGCGACGCAAAGAACTCGTTGATTCCGTGATTGTCGAGGCTTTTGCGCTACACCGGACTGCGTGCCGCATAATTGCTGGTCAGTCGTTCGAAATTCCCGGACGTGACACCCCGTTCGTGTGGAATATGGTGCCGTTCGATGTGCAGATACTCGGCGCGCTCGCTCTCAACGATGGCAATATCGCTGAGATGCGCACCGGAGAGGGAAAGACACTCGTAGCAACCATTGCGGCCTACGCGAACGCGCTCGCAGGAGAGAGCGTGCACGTGGTGACGGTAAACGACTACCTTGCCCGCCGTGACGCTTCTGAGATGGGAATTATTTATCAAACTCTCGGTCTCTCAGTCGGGATCGTGACGCATTCGGAGCGTCTCCCACAGAAAAAAGAAGCCTATGCCAAGGATGTGGTGTATGTCACCAATAACGAACTCGGATTCGACTACCTCCGGGATAACATGGCACCCAAGCGGGAATTTCAGGTGCTCGGAAATCTCTCCTACGCTATCGTGGACGAAGTGGACTCGATCCTGGTGGACGAGGCTCGTACGCCGCTCATCATCTCCGCACCAGACGAGGAGCCAACGACCAAGTACGTGAAGTTCGCAGCACTCGCCAAGCAGCTCCAGGTCGGTACCCACTATAAGCTCGATGAGAAACACAAGAACGTAATCCTGCTCGAGGACGGTATTCGCGAGCTTGAGCGGGTCCTCGGAATCGAAAACATTTTCGTCTCGGACCACTACAACGACATTCATCACATTGAGAATGCTCTGAAGGCAAGCTATGCCTACAAGCTCGATGTAGACTATCTTGTACGCGATGGCGAAGTGATGATCATCGATGAGCATACTGGTCGCGTCCTCTCCGGTCGCCGCTACTCGGATGGCCTCCACCAAGCCATAGAGGCCAAGGAAGCGGTGGAGATCAAGCAAGAATCCAAGACACTTGCATCAATCACGTTCCAAAACCTTTTCCGCCTCTACGACAAGCTCGCCGGAATGACTGGTACAGCCAAGACCGAAGAAGAAGAGTTTTTTCGGATCTACGGACTCGAGGTGGTAGTCGTACCAACGAACCGTTCCATCGCGCGTATCGACCGAGGAGATTTGCTCTTCAAGAATGAGAAGGGAAAATTCGAATTTCTCGGTAAGCTCATTAAGGCAGCGCACGAAGCGGGACAACCAGTCCTTGTAGGGACTGTATCGGTAGCAAAGTCCGAGTACCTGAGCGGACTCCTCTCGAGAGCAGGTGTGCCACACGAGGTACTCAATGCCAAACAGGATGCGCGCGAAGCTGAGATCATTGGTCGCGCGGGTCTCACAGGAGCCGTCACCATCGCCACGAACATGGCCGGTCGCGGAACCGATATCAAGATTGACGACCATGTTCGCTCACTCTCAGGATCCATTACCGTAGCTGGTAACGAGTTTCCTCTTGGCGGACTCTGGGTCATCGGGACAGAAAAACACGAGACCCGCCGCATCGACAACCAATTGCGTGGACGATCCGGCCGCCAAGGCGACCCTGGAATGTCTCAATTCATGGTATCTCCAACGGATGATATCATGCGAATCTTCGGGGGTGACAAGCTCTTTGGGATATTCAATTCGTTCACGAGCCTCCCGGATGATGAACCACTCGCAGAGAGTCGCATGCTCACCCGTCGCATTGACTCAGTACAGAAGCAGGTGGAGGGCCGCAACTTCGATATTCGCAAGCACATTCTTGAGTTTGATGATGTGCTCAATCAGCATCGTCTCATAATCTACGCTCGGCGCAGGCGGTTCTTGGAATCCGACTCCATCCATGAGGAGATTCTTTCGGCTGCGAAGGGCGAGATAACAACAATCGTGGATGTGGAAATTGAATCCCCGCATCCCGATGAATGGGATCTAGTATCGCTTGTCAATACGCTGCGTGAATTTGCGGGAACGGACCTCGTGGGAACCGAGGAGCTTGCTCCGTACGGCAGCAAGGAAGAGCTTATCGCCCATGTTTTCGCGAATTTTGAAACGAGGATCGCCACCCTTTCGTCGGTCTTCGGCGAAGAGCGATTCCGCATATTCGAAAAAGGTCTCGCTCTCCAGTCGACCGATATTCTCTGGATGGGACACATCGAGCGTATGTCCGGCTTGCGACAGGAAGTTGCGTTCGAGGGATACGCCCAGAAGAATCCGCTCCTGGTTTACAAGGACCGCGCATATTCGATTTTCGTGGATCTCTTACGAGAAATCAACTTCAAGGTCGTACGATGATTACTCGCCGCGAAACCCGAACAGACCGTGGCAGAAAATGACGTAGATCTCGATAGTCTTGCACTCGCCCGCGATACTGCCGAAGCTCCGCAAGACACCGCCCCAATCGCAATGGCGCAGACGAGTAAGCCAACCACCTCCGACGGTATCCGGGTCTACCGCGTAGCGGATACTGCCTCCGTTCCGGCACCGGATTCGAGCACTCCGGTCGTTGGTCGCAATGATCCATGTCCATGCGGAAGTGGGAAGAAATACAAGCACTGCCACGGATGAAACTCCTAACCAACACGTCCGATATGGAAGAAGAGAAAAAGGACTCGAACGACGGATTTGTGCACTCCTCCGAGGAATCCCGTTCGGATGCGCCGGAAGGATCCTTCGAATCCACAAACCGCATTTCCCTGCGTGATGTGAATCTTTTTCTTCGTGATTTGGTCGTCATCGTGACAGTCATTATCTCGGTACGATTCCTTATTGCTACGCCGTTCGAGATACGCGGGAGTTCCATGGAGACCACGTACCATGACGGAGAATTCATTATCGCTGATAAATTCTCCTACCTGCACCTCGATGATATTGTCTCTGTCGGATCTCCAGATCGCGGAGATGTCGTTGTATTCCATCCAGGCGTACACGATGCCAAGGAATTTTATATCAAGCGTGTTATTGGCCTGCCTGGGGACAAGCTTCGATTCGAAGGGGGAGAAGTGTATCTCACACCATCCGGACTCGAGACAGAGGTGCTGCTCAACGAAGCCTATCTCTCCGAGCAGAACAATCATAAAACCTTCCTCCCTCCCGGAACCGATAACGATACATTTGTCGTGCCGGAAGGGGAGTACTTTCTCATGGGCGATAACCGGAGCAATTCTTCGGACTCGCGCTCGTGCTTCCTTTCCTGCTTTTCCTCGGACGCTCGCCACTATGTTCCTCGTGACCATATCGTTGGCAAGGTATTCGTCCACCTCGGGCATTTCGATATGTTTGAAGACGGATCGTACATCATGCCCGGCTCTTGGTCTTGGCTGCATGCACCGCGCTTCTTCTCCACAGCGAGCACCTGGGAGTATCCGGAGATCAATGCCCTCCTCTCTGGCAAGAGCGAAAGTGCTTCCAGTGGGACGGTCACTTCGGAGACATAGCATGTTCGCACTCATCCATAAACCGCGCGGGGTCTCAAGCTTCGAATGCATCCGGCGATTTGCTCGAGATCGCGGCATCAAAAAAATCGGCCATGCCGGTACCCTCGACCTTTTGGCCGAGGGCCTTTTGCTCGTAGCAACCGACCGATCGACGAGACTCCTCTCTTTTCTTCCTCATACCGATAAAACCTACGAGGCATCTATCCGGTTTGACGGATGGACCGCAACCGGAGATCTGGAATCCGAACCAGAGTCGTGTGATCCTTCTGCGATCGAGCATGCTCGAAACGAGTTTTCCCGAGAGAAACTCGATGCGCTTTTGCGCGAGCGATTTATCGGAAGAATCACCCAAGTTCCATCGGTATTCTCCGCAATCTGGATAGACGGAAAACGGGCGTACGAGCTCGCTCGGAAGTGACACGATGTGGCTATGCCCTCTCGTGAAGTGGAGATTTATTCCATTGAGATTCTTCGATACGAGTTTCCTGAATGCGTCCTACGAGCCCGGGTATCATCGGGTACGTATATTCGGACGCTCGCGGATGATATTGGTCAGGCCATGGGGGTGCGCGGCTATCTTACATGACTCGACCGTATGGCGATTGGGCCGTTCGAAGCGGATCGCCTGTCTTCGTCCGACGAATGATTCGCACAACTCATACTCCCGGAGGTCTTCTCTGGTATGCCGATCCTGGAGACGGAAGAGTCGGTGCTGGCACCGCTTTCCAATGGAATGCCAATAGAAAACCATTGGGGTATTTCCGAAGGGGTGAATGTATTTCTCTCGTTCGATGGACGAATTCTCGCGCTCATGGAGTCCCGTGGCGAGATGCTCAGGGTACTAAGAAACGATCTCGGCTAATCTCCGGCAGATCCTGAGAGGGTCATGACAGACCCTGCCTCCGGCACGACTGCTCCGATCGGTATCTCCAAGACCCAACGAACCGGAGCGGGAGAGGGGTAATTCGGACAATCGATGGCCCCATCCGGACACGGTGACATGACAGTAGAACCAAGGACTCGACCATCGCCAGCGATCCATACCGCATATAGGGGAATGCTCGTATCGCGCATCCAGAAGTTCGCGACTTCTTCTGTCTCGAAAACGAAAAGCATACCTCGATCGAGATCAAGCGATGTCCTCCCCATGAGTCATCTGGCGCGCTCGCCCGGATCATTCGCGATTTCTACAAGGTAGCATGGTCCGCCGGGCACGAAACAAACCTCTTCATTCGGAAGTGTCATACCCCGCAAAGACACCGATACGGCGACAAGAGCCCCGAAGATCACGGAGATTGTTAGAAGTCCCTTCATTCCCATTCGGACAAAATATTGCCAGCGTCCACTCTGCCACTTTTCATGATAATACCATCGGCAGAAAGACGCCGTATCTTCTCCGGTAATCCGAGAGCATAGCCCGAGAGTCTCCCATCAGCCGCTACGACTCGGTAGCAGGGGTAGGTGTCCGGTTCCTTGTTGTGGCGCATGATGGAGGCGATAGCCCGTTGGTGGAGACCATGCCGCCGACCGAGCGCGGAATAGGTCGTCACGTATCCGGTAGGGAGAGATGCGAGATCCTGGAGGACCCGCATTCGGAGGGAGGGATCGAGCGACATAAAAAACAGAAAGGAATCGACCTCCATAATACACCTCCCTTGGATAAATCCGAAAAGGTTTGAAAAAAATCCCCTTGACCCTATAATCTGCTTTCATTTTTAAGGAGTCATTGCATGTCAGATCTTCCAAAGACCGAGCTATTGTTTCCCGCGGGGAATCTCGAGAAACTCAAATATGCCTTCGCCTACGGTGCAGATGCCGTATATGCGGGCGTGCCAATGTTCTCGCTTCGCGCGCGCGAAAACCAATTCACCTGGGAATCTCTCGCTGAGGGCGTGGAGTATACGCGCAAGCTCGGAAAAAAGATCTACTTCACCGCGAACATCTACGCGCACAATATGAAACTCGCGCCGTTCATGAAGGCGTTTGAAAAAATGTACGCGCTCAAACCAGACGCCTACATCATGTCTGATCCCGGACTTATCGGTATGGTTCGCGAACAGTACCCGGACGCAGAAATCCACCTATCCGTGCAAGCGAACAACACCAACTGGGCCCAGGTGAAATTCTGGCACGAACAGGTAGGAATCACTCGTGTCATTCTCTCGCGCGAGCTGTCGCTGCGAGAAATCCGCGAGATCCATGAAAAAGTGCCGCAGGTCGAGATAGAATTCTTCGTGCATGGTGCAATCTGTATGGCGTATTCGGGACGGTGCCTGCTCTCCAATTACCTCTCGAACCGCGATCCGAACCAGGGGGTCTGCTCGCATAGCTGCCGGTGGGAATACAAGGTGTTCCACCAGGAGAACAATACTGATGATCTCTACGATGAGACGCTTCAGTCCGGAAACTACGAGCCGCTCAAGGGAGAGTACTTCCTCACGGAAGAGATGCACCCCGATCAGTATCTGCCGGTAGACGAAGATGAATACGGGACGTATATCATGAACGCTCGCGATATGTGTCTGCTCGACTGCCTGCAGGACCTACGCGAAGCCGGAGTGGTGAGCTTCAAGATCGAGGGGCGATCCAAGACGATCAACTACCTCGCCGGAGTAGGGCGGGCCTACCGCCGGACCCTCGATGACCTGGAGGCTGGACGAGTACCGGATCTTGATGCGTATTCGCCCGATATTTTCGCCATCTCGAATCGCGGATACACCCCCGGATTCATTCGCGGAAACCTCGCAGAAAAATCCATCTACTACGACAAGAACGACGAATACCACGAGGAAGACTTCGTGGGAATCATCCGCGAGTACGATGTGAATCGCGGAATGGCTCGACTGGAAGTCAAGAATCGCTTCGATCTCGGCGAGCACGTGAAGATCGTCATGCCGGAAGGAGTCCTCGAATACAATATCGATACCATTCTCTCAAGCAAGGACGATGCACCGCAGCCTTCCGCGCACGGAGGAGCATGGGATGTGTGGATCAATATACCGCACGATCCGGGACCATGGGCGATCCTGCGGCGCAAGACCCGAGACGTGAGCAAGTCGAAAGTCGACTAAATGACAACGTCACACTTCATCGCGGCAAAACTCCAGAGCGATGGATTCACGAATCTCTTTGGAACACTTGAATCCATTCTCGGGACGGATAGCAATATCGTCGAATTCCAGAACGATACCCTGCCACACGCCACACTCTTCTATCTCCCGGCGGACATCTCCGACGATCTCGAAGATCTGTATCGTGCTGTTTTGGAGAAGAACGCGCTTCGATGGAATATCGCCATTGCGGGATTCGGATACTTTGTCCGCGACGATATTCCGACGGTTTGCTTTCTCTCGCCTGTGGACAGGGGTGATTGCGCTCGTGCCAATGATGATTTGCGCGGACGATTCCCAGCCTATACCCCTTGGGGAGAGAATCGACTCCCGTTCGTCGCGCATATCACGCTCTTCCGCATCATCGACCCTGTCGCCTACGAAAGACGAAGAAACCTCACGGAGGACGCGATACGGACATGGATGGAACGTTTCGATCAAATCGATCTATTCGAGCGAGTGTCGCTCTTCGCCGCGGATTCCACGGATCGTCCTGAGAAGCAGTGGGAACTGGGTCATACCGGAAAGAGCCTTGCATAATAGGGAAACGGGAGTACGATAACCATATCGTCCTTCTCATTCTTGAGCCATGAAAATCATCGCTGATTTCTCCAAAACCTTCACGACCCCGACATCCAAGAGCACCTGGAGCTCGTTTTACAATTCCTGATTGTTCCCGGCCGAATACATGACCGAGCGCGATCGCCTGTACGAGCTCAATTACCACTACGAGACCGCGGGCAACTGGTCCGAAGTGAGTCGATGGTTTGGCGAACATCTTGCATTGATGCATCGATTCGAGGTAACAGAGCATGTTCGAGAAGTACTGGATATCTGCGAGTCTGCGGGCACGCTTCTTCCACGTGAATGACTGCACGAGTTCCTTGATGCCTGCATTAGTCGAGGCATTCCTATACAAATTGTCAGCTCTGGTATTACCGAGCTGATTGAATGATTTTGGCAGAAGTACGATCTCCCCAGGCATGAGAGTATTTCGATTGTTGCGAATCCGATCGAACCCGTATGGATTCCTGGGGTTCCAACACTTGCTCCGGGTAGTAAATTTGAGGTGTATACGCCCGATACGGATAGTGAGGATATCGTGGTTATCGGGGATGCGCACGGTGATTTTTCCATCGCATGAGCGATCTACGGATGACCGGGGGCGAAGTTTCGAGGATTCAGCTTCTCCGACGTGGAGGCGTATCCCGGAGTGGTCGCGCTCGGGAAGAATGTCGGAATGGAAACACTCTCCGCGCGTATCCTGCGCTCGTAACATAGACTCTTTATGCTTCCGAAAGAACAGATCGAAACGATCGTTTTCGATATCGACGGAACGATCGCGCCCGGCGTCTCGTGGCTACGGATGACCGAACAGCTCGGAGCGTCCGTTGCGGAGCATGAGCGAATCTATCGCGATATGATTGCAGGTATCACGGATCTGAACGAGGCAAAATCGGAGCTTGTCGCTCTCTGGGGGGCGACCGGCAACGCCCGGAAAGACCTCTTTCGCGAAATGTTCGATTTGTTCCCGTTGGACGATGGCGTTGACTCGATGATTGCCTCTTTATGAGATCGTTACCGGATCTGCCTCATATCCGGTTCGATGGATCACTACGTTGAATCTGTGGCTCGGAGACTCGGCGTGTCCCATTGGTATGCGAATTCGGAACTCATCTTCTGATCGAACGGGAATCTGATCGATTTTACCTATTATCCGGATCAATCCGCAAAGAAACTCGAACAACTCGAACAATACCTGCATGAGACCGGTATCGCCGCGGAGTCCTGCTTGGTTGTGTGAAACGGGGAAAACGATCTCGCACTTTTCGAAAAAGCTGCATGGGGGATCGCGATTGATCGCGATCTGCATGACGAGATTGCGCGGCTCGCGACTATCATCGTGCCCGAAGTACGGGAGATCGAGCGATATCTTTAGCAGTACTCGAATCCCTCTCGCAGACTGTCGACTGCCCCAGCTCCGAGTAGGAGTATGATAGAGGTATCGGGATGTTGTTCATCATACCGAGAGAGCCATGTGCTGGTATTCTCAAGCCCTTCGCCGTAGACGGTGTGTGGATATTTTTCTTGGAGCAGTGAGACGAACCGCTTTGCTGGCATTGCCTCTACATCTTCATGCTTATCACGCGAGAAATAGATACTCGGGATGATGAGTAGATCCGCATCGTCGAAGCTCGAGAGAAATCCATCCAGGAGCTCGATCGTGCGCGAGTACTGGTGCGGCTCGAAGCACACAACGAGCTTTTTTTCTGGATTTGCCTCCTTGATTGCAGCGAGTGTGGGACGGATTTCATTCGGATGGTGTCCGTAGTCCGACATGATGATATTTCCCTGCGCGGTAGTCCCCACGATTTCTGCTCGCCGCCACGAACCCGAATATGATTCAAGAGCGGACACGACAATCGACTCCTCTATTCCGAGAAGTCTCGCTGTTACGTAGGCGAGGCGAGCGTCCGCGAGCATATGCTCACCTTTTACGCGCAGGTCGAGTGCGGGGATCGAAAACATCTGGAAATCCCCACTCACTAAATCCGGCACACTATAATATGAGTCGTATACGCGCACGGCATTTGGCAGCTCTTGAGCGAGCTTGGCAGAGTGGGCATCCGTCGCGGCAATGACAACGTAATCACGAGTCTGCGCGCAAAGAGAGCGAAACGCACTGATGTAATCTTCGAGGTCCCGGTAGTAATCGAGGTGATCGAGATCGATATTGGTAATAACCGTGATAGTGGGGTGATACGCGAGAAAGCTCCGCTTATATTCGCACGCCTCGATCGCGAATATTTCACTGTGAGAATCCACCAAAATATTTCGTCCACCGAATGCCGGAACGAGTGTGCCCGCCAGTGCCGACCCCCCTGTCCTTGATAAAATCGTCCCGAGCATGGCGGTGGTCGTAGACTTTCCATGGCTCCCCGTGACTGCCACTCCGAATTGTTTTGCATTGAAGAGTTCGGCGAGCGCGTGCGGATAGCTGAGATTTTCTATCCCGAGCGTCCGCGCTTTCGCAAGCTCGGGATTTGCCATGAGATTCTCTTCTTTTGAGAGATCGGGCTTGGTAATGATCGCCTCGCTGTATACCACACGGTCGGCATCATCATCGAGGTTATTCGCGTCCTCTCCAAGAAAAACTCGTACTCCCTCATCGGCGAGCGCGTGTAGGAGCGAGCTATCGGACGCATCTGATCCTGAGACACTCCATCCTGTGGCGAGGTAGTATCGTGCGAGAGCGGATGTCCCGATACCTCCGATACCGATGAAATGAATTTTTTGCATATTATCGCGGGCGGTCATATCGACCCATGAGGGTCGCTTCCGCGATTATATGTCCGTCCATAGCTTTTTCAACCTGGTCTTTCGTTGCTCCGGTCGAGAGATCGAGTCGGCGATCGAGCGCGTAGAGTCGGAAGAAGTATCGGTGCTCTCGATCAGGAGGGCAAGGACCGCCATAGATCGGGAGTCATCGAGTGTTCACTCAGGGATTCCCCAGTGTCGTTGGATCGACGGATGCGGGAATCTCCGTGAGAGCTACATCAAGATCTGTGATGACCCAGTGAACCCAGAGACCGTCCTCTCGGACGGATGTGGGGACATCGGGATCATCCATGATGAGTGCGAGCGACACGGTATTCGCTGGCACATCGGCGATCGAGAGGGGAGGAGAGATATTCTCTCCATCGCAGGTATAGCGTACAGGAATCAGTCATCCATGTTCGAACACAGAGCTTGAAATTCGCATAGGAGAGGTGTGAAAAATTGATTCTGGTGCACGCAGGACGAATGGCAGTGCGAGTGCCGCAGCAACGAGCAAGAACATGAGTACGGCGAGCATAACAACTCGGATTCGCATATGGGAGGAAGGTTATTCCATCCCGAATACCTGCACATAGTATGCCCGATCGCCATCGCGGGCGATACCGATTCCGACCGTGGTCCAATCGGAGCCGAGCATGTTCGCACGGTGTCCGCCCGAGAGAGAGAGTGCGGAATTGAGAATTCCGTATCCGGCTGAAACGGACGCTGACGACATCCCGCAGCGCGTCGAGACCGGCGCCCTTGCCGAAGACCTTGGCCAGCGCGTAGCCCTCGAGCGCGGCGCTGAGGACATCGCTCCCCAGCGCCATCTCTGTGTCCTCGGCGCGCGTCGTCAGCCGGCGCAGGCGCGCCAGCCGCGGCCGCAGCAGGTCGAGCTGCTGCAGGTCGGATTCGGCGGCGGCGAGGTCGAGTCCGGCGGGGACGATCTGCCGGTTCTGGTCGAGGACGATCAGCGTCGGGCGGCAGAAGGCCTCCGACTTGTCGCCCATCTTCGCCAGGCTGCGGCGCTCGTCGGGCGAGAGTTCGACGAGCGCCGCCAGGCGGGTCTCGAGGGTGGCAAGCGCGGCGTCGATGGCGGCGATGTCGTCGGCAGTGAGGTTGAGGGCAATCAGGTTCTGGCTCATCGGCGGCTTCTCCTTTGCGGAACGTCGGAACACAACGGAAGGAAAGGGAACGAAACGGGCAGCAGCGCGTTGCGCCCGGAATGGTGCGCGGCGCGCCGCACGCCGCGCACCGTCAAGACGCCGTGTCGGGGAGGTGGTTGTCGCGTGTTGCGGCGGCGGCGGCCGGCCACCGGTTCGTCAGGAGCGCCGGCTCCGGTTGTGCCGCAGCGGCGTCAGCCAGTGCCGATCGCTGCGCGCAGGCCTCCTCGGCAAACGCCAGCACCTGCAGCGCCGGCTGGCGCTCGCCGGCCAGCGCGAGAACCTGCGCCAGCAGTTCACCGACGGCGCCGATGGCGTCCGGGCGGCCAAGCCGGCGGCTGATCGCGAACGCCTCGTCCAGGTCGTCATGAATCCGCTGCAGCACGCCGCTCCGGTGCTGCCCGAGTCCCTTTCTATCGCCTTGAGCGGCCACCGGCTGACGTCGATTCCGCGGCGCGCCGTCCTTCGCCACCGGCTGCCGGGGGGAGGTGACGAACTCACCTTGAGGTGCGGCGCAGGGGCTGGCTGCCGGGTCGGTCGGCGGAGTGGTGTCAGGGCCTGTCGTGCAGGGCAGGCGACAGTGCTTCGCGCGCTGCCCTGGTCACAGGTTCTGGCATGGTGCTCCCGGGCGTGCCAACCGAGCTTCGCGGCCGTCAGGCCTGCCCGCCCGGCATCGCCTCGATCTGCTGCCGCAGAGCAGCCGCCCGCTGCCGCCCGGCCTCTTCGCCGAGCACCGCACAGGCCTCGTCCACCCGCGCCAGCACCTCCAGCGCGGGCGTGAACGCCTGCCTCCTTGCCAGGATCTGCGCATAAAGCGGCCCGACGGCCGAGATCCCGTCGGGGATGCGCATCAGCACGGCGATGTCGTAGGCCTGGCGGAGGCTTTCGAAAATGGCCAGGAAACCTTCCTCCGTCTGCTGCTCGTTCCTCGCCAGGCGCAATGAAGCGATATTGAAGTGCGTCCCCGCCTTCTCGCGCACATCGCCGAGCTTTTCATAGACCGGTAGCTGCTCTTC
>DDBV01000022.1 GCA_002335145.1 Patescibacteria group bacterium UBA2023 | reverse complement strand
TCCGATCCTGAAAACGTATGCAACCCTTCGGGACAAGCAGTATTTCAAATCGGACTCGTTCTTTCCGACCTTTTTCGGAAATCCCCTCCAACACCGCGAGGTGTACGGGATCATTAACCGTTTGAAAGAGAAATTGGATTTTCCCATTACTTGCCATATGTTCCGGCATACGTTCGCTACCGAGCTCGCCTCGAAGAACGTCAACCTCTACAACATCGCGAGTCTTCTCGGTCATTCAAATCTCCAGACTACGAGGATCTACCTCAATTTCTGTTTGGACAATGTCCGTGATTCTCTAAATAACGCCTCTCTCTACCGGTAAAATTCCGGTATTGACTTTTTGCCTTTTTTATGTGCATACCTGAAAAGCCTTGTGTCGGCAGTTCAATTCTGCCCCTCGGCACCACTCTCGAAAAGAAACCCTCTATAATCCCCCTCTATGGGGATTATTTTGCTCCCCGGAGACTTTCGTGCTGGACTTGCAAAGCTTTTGCAAGTATACTCCCCTTGATATTATCTTTGATGCGTCATGGGTCGCTTCGCAGTATTGCTCTCGGGAATTGCGTGTCTCTATCTTAGCATGGTCGTTGTACATGCGGATTTCTCGCACGCATTCGAGCACGGTCCCAACACCCCATCCTGTCATTCGACATATACTGAAAATCATAACACGGAATCGTCCGACTCTTGTACGATTCTCTGCAACGGAATACTCCGACATGTTCCAATACTGCGAGAAGGGCCTCCTGAATGAAAAGTAAAGATTCATACGACAAAACCGCTCTCTTTTATCTATGAAGAAAGCACTCTCCGTGCAAGAGTGCAAAATATTCTCGAGAATTGGTCGGAGCCACCTCCAAATGAATGAGACGCATCTTTTGTACTTTGCGTGCGTCGGCGCATCTAGAATGAGATAAAAACTCTTTTTTGTTTGTTCTCATTTATCACCGCAACTCACTATGCAAATGACTCACTACATGGAGCTTCTTGCCTCCAATCAACCATGGAACCTCATAGTGTTCATGGTCATTCCTGTGGTATTGGCCGAGACCGTTGCCATCACGGAGCTCGCTATCCTTTTCATGCGCGCTTCGTGCCCAGCATGGATTCGCATCCTTTCTCGGACTGCTGGAATTATTGGTGGAATCTACTTCATCGGAGTATTTATCCATCTCATGTTCGCGGCGGTTATACCTCTCACGTCCACAGGTGGGTGGCGATGAGCTGCTGACATCATTGCCGTTGGATTTTACTTGGCAGGAGTACTTCCCCTCGTTGCCATAGCTTGGCTCGATCTCAAAAGATCAAAATCCGAGAAAGAAGAAGAAAACCACCTCAAGTACCATGCGATGGCGGTCGGAGTCTTTCTCGTGGTCGCCCATATCGCCATGATTTTCGGAATGCTCTCTCCGGACGTGCTCGGATATGTGCCAATGGATGTGGATGCTTCGTCCATGCCTTCCATGTCTCACTAACCATCAGAATCGAGACAAATCCTCCCGAGCGGGGGGATTTTTTATTGGAGAAGAATAAACCTTTCATACAATTCATGAAGTAACGTATTCGGCTTATCAGAGATTATTCCCATGCGTATCCTCCTTGTCACTCCCTGGTACGCCCCCGCCTATGCCTATGGTGGGATCGTGCGTGTGACCGAGGATCATGCCTCGGGGCTCGCTCAGCGCGGCCACGATGTGACCGTCATCACGACCGATGCTCACAACCGCGACTCGCGCAACCCGACCCGGGAAGACACGATCAACGGGGTACGGGTGATTCGATTCCCGAATATCTCGAATTTCCTCGCGAACCGCTCCAATATCTACTCCCCCATCGGATTCGACCGTTGGACCCGTGAGAATATCAGTGAATTTGATCGAGTGATCGTCCACGACATCTACACCTGGCTCACGTTCCGTGCGCTCCACCATGCGAATAAATCAGGTATTCCCTATGCCATCATGCCACATGGCACCATGAGTCATGCTCGCGTCACTCTCAGACATTCACACATAAAACAGTGGCTCCTCGAAAAGATCCGCCCGTACCTCCGGGACGCATTCGCCGTATATGCCATATCGGATGGGGAGCATGATGATATTCTCTCGGTGGAGTCCCGTGCAAGGACCGTGACGCTCGGCAACGGAATCGACATGGACGCGATCCCCATCATCGACCGACCTGCCGCCCGGACGAATCTCGGAATCTCAACGAGCACGTTCGTGTGCATGTTTCTGGGGCGACTCCATCCACTCAAGCATCCCGATATCGCGATTCGGGCATTTACACGATTCCACGAAACACATCCGGACTCGATTCTACTCATTGTCGGACCAGATGATGGCGCGCGAGAGTCGGCACAATCGCTCGCGCGCACTCTCTGACTCGAAGACTCCGTGCGGTTTCTCGGCACACTCACAGGGAGAGATAAATTCGAGACACTCGCCGCAGCGGATGTATTCATCTCGCCATCGCTCGATGAATGAGGCCGACCGCTCGTGGTGGCGGAATCGCTCGCTTCGGGACTCCCCTGTATCCTCTCTGTTGGATGTCGTGTCCCAAAGGACGTACTTGGCGATGCCGGGATCGTTGTTGATTCTTTTGACCCCTTGGACTACGCCCGAGCGATCACGATAATCGCAGGAAATCCGGACTCCTACCGACGACATGCTCGCGACGTAGCCCGGACCCACTTCTCCCTCGCTCAGACGCTCGATATACTAGAATCCTCTCTTACGCACCATGACCGCTAAACCGAAGATTCTCTTCCTCTACCCTGCACTCGCCGTGGATACGGATTTTCTCCTCAAGACATTCGAACTCCTCTCCGACCGCTACAATATCACGGTCGTCACGCCCGAACGAGTCGGATTCCCGAATCTCGGCATCGCCGAAAAAACCGTGTCTGCCGCTGAGCGGCAAGCCGCAGCTCCGAATGTCCGCATTGTCACACTCCCTCTCCTGCACCCAACACACCGATACGCGCGCACACTCTACCGACCGATCGCGCTCGCGCGGGTGCTGCGGGAGATTCGGCCAGATGTCGTGCATGCCTGTTCCGAGGTATTCTCCCCCACTCTCACCCAAGCTATCGCAACACTGCGATTTCTTCGAATTCCCTCACGAATCGTGAATTTCTCCTTCGAGAATCTCGATTGGTACCGTTTTCCGTTCTCCTGGGTAGGACGATGGAATCTCGCACGAATAGATGCGGTGTTCGCAGTGAATCGCGAAGCCGTGGACGAAGCTCGGAAATTCGGCGAACCGAAGCAAGTATTCGGCTCGGGATTCGCGTGCGATCTCGCACTCTTTCCTTTCCGCGAGCATCTTCCGCCCACGGGCAACGTACGGATCGGATTCATTGGTCGGATGGTCGATGAGAAATGACTTGAGGACCTCATTCACGCCGTTCATCGGCTCGACCGCGACCGCATATCTATCCTCGCTGCAGGCGAAGGACCGCGCAAAGAATCTCTCGCGGACATCGCAAAGAACCAATGAGTGGACGTGGAATTTATCGGGCGCGTATCAGCCGATCGTCTCGCCGAGGATTTTTTCACAAAGATCGACTTTCTCGTTATCCCCTCACGATCAACAAACTTCTGGAAAGAGCAATTCGGTCGCGTGATCGTAGAAAGTATGGCCTCGGGCGTGCCAGTTATTGGATCTGACTCGGGAGCAATTCCAGAAGTCATCGGTGAGCACGGCAAGATATTTCGCGAAGGCGATGCGGAAAACCTCGCACAGAGCATCATGGAGCTCCTTAGCGATCCCGACTCCTTCATCCGATACGGCCAAAAAGGCGCGATACATGCTCGAGAAAACCACTCGCTCCAGGCTTACTCGAAGAAGCTCGATGTCATGTATTCGTCCATGCTTCTGGATCGTCTCCATTAAATGCCGAGGCTCTCGCAAAAAACGCCAGGATATAATACCGCGTTGAGTCAATGACATGGGTGGCGCGAGATTCGTCGAGACGATTACTCAAGATGAGGTCGATTGCCCGAAGCAAGCGGGAAATGAGCCTCGCATATTCGCGGATTCGCCGATCGACACTCTGACGCGAAGCCTCTGAAAGATCCTGAAACGAAGCGAGATCACAAAGCATTGTGACGGCAAGAGACCGGACGAGTTGGTCGAGCCCCTGAAGCCGATGGATCGCCTGGCCCGCATTTAGGCGCAATTCAACAACATGCTCGTGAATATCCGGCATCAGTGGAGCAAGGCGATCGGATGGTGTATTCCGAAGATGTATAACGCGTTCGAGCGCGACAGCAACACGCTCCCGATTCATATCGGCCGGTGCGGGGCCGTCTCCCACGGCCGAGAAGGGAAAGGGGTCGTTCGCGATGTCCCAGTGTCTACGAGGGTCTTGTGCGGATGCGGCAGCAGAATGCATAGGCACGAGAAAAAAGAATATCCTCCCAAAAAGAGATGGAGAGGATAATCTTTTTTCGCAAAAATCAAGAGGAATTTTTGTGTTTTAGTAACATACCATGGTTGCATTTTTATTCTCCTCATACCCGCACTTGGCATCGATTCCACTCCAGTCCGTCGGCCCCCGGGAGAACACCAAAAAGGGCACGTCTCCATAGTACGAGGCGAACGCACCGTAGGTGCTATTTGATCCTATGATGAGGTCACATGCCGCGAGTGTGAAGAGGTCGGATACTTCGCTGCCACGAGCGAACACCACCGGAAGTCCCGCGAAGTCCGCGGCATCGAGCGATTCGTCCGAACACAGCACGAACCCAACGTATTTTCGCTCGGTCCGGTGGAGATAGTCGGTCAAGATCCTCGCGATGTCGCGAGGGGCAATATAGTATTTTCCTCCATCGTGGTGACGGTAATCACCCTGACGGATATGCACACCGACAACATGCTGGTAGATCTCGCGAACACCTGTCATGAATCCTGTCACGGACCGCTCGATGGATTCGTTCGGACGGAGGTACTCACGGATACGAGCACGGTATCCGAGGATTCCCTCGGGATTCCTGAAGAGCCAGCCATCGAAGAAGAGTGTTTCCCTATCCCACTCGCGCAGACGATGCTCGTGGCGTGGGTAGAGCGCATTGAGTCGCTGGGTTGGCGGCAGGTAAAAAGGGACGGAGTTTTCTGGAGTATG
Organism: Patescibacteria group bacterium UBA2023; assembly: GCA_002335145.1. GTDB lineage: Bacteria > Patescibacteriota > Gracilibacteria > BD1-5 > UBA2023 > UBA2023. The sequence goes on along the minus strand of DDBV01000022.1, from coordinate 13,780 downwards.
GCGCACACGGAGAATATTCCCCCAACGGGACACGCGCACGAACCAAACATAGATGAAGTAGAAGACCCTACCGATCCGCCGATCCCGATGCCAGTTATACGTATCGAAGAATGCTCGCTTCCGCCATCACTGCACGCACTCCATGCGGAAGTACCGGGCATACTCGAAAAAGCTCGGATTCTCCACGGAGCACCCCTCATGAAATGCGTATGCAAGAACGCTCGCATAGAGCCAGAGCTGATTTCCGAGACGTCCGTTGTTATGGTAAAGAATCGAGACGGTTTTGGTCGGATGATCTGCAGCAGAAATATTATCCTTCGAGTTCTCCATCGTTTCCTGTGTCATTGATGCTCGTTTTTCGCAGATGGTAGAATCCCGTTCCAAATCCGCGCTCCGGAAGCCACATGGCACCAAGATCGGTATCGTAGAGATAGAGTGATTCTACGGACTGGAGCCTGTTCTCGGTAAACAGGTCGGCGAGTCGCGTAGGAGTGAAGGCACGATGCGCGTTAAAGTAGATACGGTCGGTATCATCGACCGGCACGGTAATATAGAGGTCTCCGTCATCGGAGAGGACACGGGCGAGCTCGGCAAGAGCTTTCTCGCTCCCGTCCGAATCGATCGGATCACCGTAGCGTCCGAGTCCGATATGCTCGATGACGCAGATCGATGAGAGACTCTCGATGGAAGCATCCTCGAATGGCAGAGAGAGGATCGATCCTTCTACATACGTCAGGCCCGGCACGACCATAGGGAGGTCGCGAATATCCACGAAGACGGTTGGCACACCCTGAGCGATGATCCCGAGCATGACAACGCTCGATCCGACATCAACGTGTCGCTCGGGGGCAGCATCGAACACCTTGCGCGCGCACCAGCAGGACTGCGTGAAGTAAATGGGCTCTACGGGGTTCGACACCTCTGCATCGCCGAGGCATGGATACCAGACAATCCGATCGTTTGAGAGCAGCGCGTGGGTATTCGTTCGGCGGTAGGTAGAGAAATCTCGGACGTAATCGAAAAACAGACTCATCCAGCGGATCGGACGGAATCGGAAAAACTCGACAAAACTCACGAACAGTCCGCCAAGAATGGAAAGACGGGGCGAGACGGAGATGCGACGTTTGAGGGGCATGATGGAAAAAAACAGGAATCGAAAGGAAAGAACGCTTATGGACGATGTCTTAGGGTGCGAATAATCCAAATAAGGAGCATGATCACGATAATGCCAACAATCCCGAGTGAAAAATCCTTCAGGTATTGCATGATGACCGCCTCATTGCGTCCGAAAACATATCCGAGACCCATGAGAATCGCGCACCAGATGCCCGCCCCCGCGAGCGTAACAGCCATGAAGAGACCGAATGGCATCCGCGCCATGCCAGCGGGTATAGAGATGAGCTGCCGAACCGCGGGAATGAGTCGACCGACAAACGTAAAGAGCACGGCATTGCGTGCAAAAAGAGCCTCGGAACGCTCATACGATTCCTGCGAGATCAGAAAGTAGCGTCCGTACCGCAAGATAAAAGTTCGCCCAATATACCGACCAATAAGGTAATTGATCGTGGAGCCGACCGCAACACCACACAGTCCTGATGCAAACGCAAAAAGCGGGTTAAGCACGCCCTCCGCGGAAAGGTATCCTGCGGGGATCATTGCGGCCTCGGATGGAAAGGGAATAAACGACGCCTCGAGCGTCATCATGAGGAAGATCGTGAGATAGTCCACGTGGCTGACGAGCCACGCAAGCCAGGAAGAGACGGTATCGATGAGGTCCATTGGATCGTCTGGGGCGGATGAATACGGCAGGATTATAGAGAAAAAGCCTGGAGTTACAACACTTCTACGCTATGCGATGGTCCACCGCCAAAAAATCGGGCAGATCCCGGTTTCTACCGGCTCTGCAAGAATCCCTACCGCGCAAGGACTTCGAGTCGAACCTCCTCGTACCCGCGATTTCGTGCAGCATCGATCGCCTCAATCCCGAGCGTATGGATACCGATATCGAAGTCGTTGACATCGTTGATCGGGAGACTGAAGTCGCGACCATCACCGAGAATTCGAAAGAGCTGGTCATTGAGGTAGAGATTCACTGCTGTCACGGTGCTCGCATCATCCACGCGGAAACGGAGATTGAAGAACTGGTCCTCGTAGACGGAAATCGATCGGTCTCCATCGACAGGATTCAGGAGGACGATCTCAGGAGCGGATCTATCAGACTCGAACGAGACGGTCGATGACTCCTCTTTTGTATATCCGTAGCGGTCGACAGCGATGACTCGCATCGTCTGTGGTCCAGAGAACTCTGGTCCGAAAAACATGGCATTGTCTACGAATGATCCAGAGCGTTGTTCGCCTTCTATGGGAATGGAACGCACGAGCGTATCTCCGCGGCGAATTTCGAGTCGGACGATCGGATTATCGGCAACATAGTCGATCCACACATGGTTTGATCCAAGTGCCTGCACGGCATTTTGTCCGAACGTGGAGGAGACAGAGATATTCGAGAGGCTTGCCTTGGGTCGGGGGCAGACTTCGGACGGATCGTAATCAACGATGATCGCCCGGCCTACCTGCGAGATCTCGGCCTCCGAGAGACTCGATCGTGCGAGATTCTCAATCGCTCGCTTCCAGGCGGGGCGCATCCCCTCTATCACGGGCGTCACATCCATGAGAATTCCGCGCGTCACGGATTCGGGAGGGGTCGCATCAGTCACCTTCCCATTGCAAAGCGAATCAATCTCGATCTCCTGGCTTGAGCTGTCGAATTCGGTAGGCTCCACCGCGAACCGCGAACGGACGCGAAAAGAATCGGGCGTCGCAGAGCTCGCGAGCTTCCCTGTGACATTGGAAATGACCGCTGTATAGACGGACTCGGGTGGGTCAAACGGACGATCGGTCTTGCCCGCAAGTGCGAATTTCATAAATTCCTTCCAGATCGGCGCGGATGACGAGAGACCATCGGCCTTGGCATTGGCAGGGGTTCCATCGAGATTCCCCGTCCAGACGATCGTCGTGATATCCTGCGAGTATCCGGCCGTCCACAGGTCGCGCGGCAGGATTTTTTTGGTATTCCCTACGCTCACATCAGCATTTGATGTTCCTGTTTTGGCGGCGACCGTGTGGCCCGGGATTGTGAGGGCGTTGTTCCAGTATTCTGTCGGGCGATTGTTCGGATTGGAAAGGATATCGGAGAGGAGGTATGCAACCGCCTCCGACAATACCTGTGTCGGCTTCGCAATGCCCGGATCGAGCGTGTTTCCACGGCTGTCCACAATCCGAAGAATCGGTGTAGCATCGCGCTTCTTTCCGCCACTCGCGAGAACGCTGTATGCCTGGGCGAGTTCGAGCGGTTCGAGTTCGGCCGTTCCTATGGCCATTGGGAGGCCGTACCCCATCCCAGTTTTGAGCGATGCGATGCCGAGCGAATTAGCAAATGGAACCATGGCGGCCTCACCCCCGGCGATATCGAGCATCTTGATCGCGGGAATATTGCGAGAATATCCGAGCGAACGGCGAATGGACATTCGTCCGAGAAACGATCCATCGAAGTTCTTCGGCTCCCAATTCCCGAATTCGGTCCGTACATCGTAGATCGGCGTATCCGGTCCGATGGGATACTTCGACATCGCGAGCGCGAAGACGAGCGGCTTGAATGACGATCCCGGCTGACGTCGGGCCGTCATAACGTTGACGCGCGATCCCTCACTCTCGCCGAAATAATCAGTTCCTCAGATCATGGCTAGTATTTGACCGCTCGCATTATCAATTGCCACGAGGCCGGCATCCTTCGCGGCGTAGGCTGTAGCATTCTTCGTGGCTTGGGCGGTCACGAGTTCCTGAGCCTTGTTCTGGAGCTTCGGATCGAGAGTGGTATAGATCTTGAGTCCCCCCTGATCGAGAAAGTCGGTCCCATATTCACGCTCCAAATACTCCTGCACGTAGAAGACAAAATGAGGATTTTTAATATCTTCCCGGTACGGCACGAATTGGTACGTCACAGCGTCAACGACCGATGCGGCGTAGGCGGACGCGTCGATATACCCATCCTGGAACATGCGTCCGAGTACGAAGTCCTTGCGACCAGTCGTGTAGTGCAGGGCAAAGTCCGACAATTCGGAGTCAGCTGCCTCACTTACGACAGCATCGTACGGAATACGGATATTCCCGAGAAATGAGAGAAGATCGGGATAATCGAGTCCGGCACATCCATCGCGGACACCGTAATCTTCGGCCAAGAGCCGCTCATCTATACCGCAAACCTTGAGCGAGTCGGAGCTGACCGACTCGAACCGCAAATTCGTCACGAAGGATCGGAACGCATCCACAAGCGGCTTGAACCGCTCGAACTGCTCGGGCGTATCGATACGAACCTCGTTGCTCGTATCAGTCTGGGAAACCACAGAGAGTCCTCCAACGAGCCTGAGACGCTGGGTATACGGGGAATAGTAGGTCGGCCCCTTGGGAATGGAGGCGAGAACGGATGCTTCGAGCGGCGATATATCGGCAACGGATTTTCAGAAAAACGTGCGCGAAGCCTGCTCTACGCCATAAGCATTGCTTCCGAAGCTAATCTTGTTGAGGTAGATCTCGAGGATCTTCTCCTTGGAATATTTGCTCGTAATAAGAAAGGACAGGTACATCTCCTTGACCTTACGATCGAGCGAACGCTCGTTCGTAAGAAAGACATTGCGAATGAGCTGCTGAGTGATGGTAGAAGTCCCGGAAATGCGCTCCGTACGACCAGTCGCATAGGATAGAACCGAGCGGACAAGCCCCCGAAAATCGATTCCCGCGTTCTCGAAAAAGGTTTTATCCTCGGCAGCGACAATGGCATGAACCATATCCTGGTCGATGGCGGAGTATTTCGCGTAGCGACGTTTCTCCTCGGAGTAGAGATTATAGAGCTCGTTTCATTCGCGGTCGTAGATGATCGAGCTCTCCGGAAGAATATCGTCTTCGAGCGTGGAGACGGATGGGAGATCCGAGAGAAAAACCGCATAAATTCCCCCGAGTCCGAGAGCGAGTCCGAGTGTGACAAAGAGGAAGAGTATCCCCATGATCCGCCCTGCGGAAGCACCGGGAATCTTGGGAAGAGCCTGCCGTCTGGATCGCACCACGGGAATACGCTTGGGCTGAAAATCGGACATAATTCGAAAGGTAACGAACAAAAACAACTATTTATTGAGGAACAGGTCGTAATCGGCTCCGATGAGAATCTCGATAGAACCGGGTGGCGCATCGGGAGCATCGGGGAGAACGTCTACCTGCTGGATCGGCACGAAGAAAAAGAGTGAGAGTGCCTGGATCGTATCCTCATCCGGCAATGCCACGGCAGTCGCCCCATCGACAGAAGATCCGGACGCCGAAATGGCATTTTCAGGTTCGGCGGTCGTTTCCGAAACGGATGATGATTCTGAGACTGGCTCGACAGCTTCGCGGCCATCGACCCCACCTTCTGCATCCGGATCACTTGGGAGAGTATAGAAGATCGTGGTTTTCTTTTCGCGGTCTTTGTTCGAGAGAAGCCCCCCGGAATCCGGAATCGTGAATCCGTACTTCCGCAACATCAGAGCAAAATCCCCCGCAACGCCGCCAACACTCGTGGAATTCACGACATAGACAGGCCGGGGCGAGAGGAACATCTCAGAATAACGACTTGCGAGCTCCGCATAGGTCTGTATACGCGCATATTCCTCTATGTCCGAAGGCGAGGCACCATCCGGCAGCAGGACACTCATATTATTGAAGAATGCACGCTGAGGGGTATAGAGCAGTCCTCCGCGCTCACAGTAGGCAAAACCCTGGAAGCATGAATCCGAAAGATTGAACGAAACCATCCGCGATGAATCGAGACCGCGAACGAAGTTCGCAAGATACAGGATATCTTCAATGGAAAGGTCCGTGACGATATGCTCGGAGAGCGTAAGGTAGAGGGATCGGATTTTCGCGGGATTCACGAGATTTTGCACGGAAAAAGCCTGTTCCTTGATCGCGCGTAGAATCTCCTGCTGGCGGAGGGATCGATCGAAATCGCTCGTGGAGTGGCGTGACCGTGCATACTTGAGAGCTGTGGCACCGTCTATGAGTTGAGCTCCGGCATCGAGCGAGAACGTAGTATATCCCCAGTTCCCATCCGGATACTGCGTATCCACGAATTTCTCCGGCACGTCCACCGTAATACCTCCGAGCACGTCCACCGCCTTGATGAATCCCATGAAATCTACCCCGACATAGAAGTCGATGGGCTGTCCTGTGATCTTTTCCACCATGGATGCGAGGGCTTTTATTCCCTCCTCCTGATTTTTGTTTCTATTCGCCGCGCGCATGAATACCTCGTTGATCCGTCCAGATCCGCCCGTTGGGTACTTCACATAGAGATCCCGGGGGATCGAGAAAAACGATACACTCTTCTTCTCCAGATTCATCGAGGCGAGCATGATGGTATCCGTGAGATCCGGAGCATCATGATCTCCCCCACCCCTTCCAGTAAGCAACACATTTACGATTGGTTTTCCTGGATCGTAGTCGGACCCCGCCCCGAGCGTGAGCCGCCCTACCGCCCCGAGGAGATCAAATGACCAACCATCCTTCGGCAGGTTCGCGAGAACGGAGAACGAGACAAAGAAGAAAAACATGATCGCGAGCGACCCAAGAACAATCCGGGAGAGGATATTCTTTCGTGGGAGGGTGACAAATTTCTTGGAGATTTTCTTCATTCCGAGGGGGCCGGACGAAGCGGAATCGAGACGGTGTTTGCGAAAACTCATGGGAAGATCGGGTCGGAAAAACATCATTCTGGACGAGGCAGAATTATAGGGAAGAACTCTGAAAACTCAAATTTCGAAATATCCGCACGAAGCCTCTTTTCTGTGCCAAAAATACCCGACTCATCTTTCGAATCGGTGCATAGGAGCCACGAAAAATATTTTCGATATACCGAATCGCCGAAGGGAGCAAGACTCTCCGAACATCCTGTGCAAATATAACCTTCTGTAGTGAGCGAGAAATTGCTCATTGAGCGGTACCGATACGGATTGGACGTAACAAACTCAGGACTCCCCGTAGCCGCTGCCATGATCGCGCAAGCGATACCGGATACCGACTCATGCGCGATACAGCCCGTTGGGTTCGAGCATATGCGCGTTGATGCTGTGTCAAGTTATTAGAGATGATCATAGATGGGGATCGGAGAATTTCCTTTGTATAGGATATTCAGTGTGGATCTCCGGAAATTTCTCAACGAGATTTCTAATACTTTTTGACAAAATTTTCGTATTTTTACACAAAAATACCAGAGAGACCCCAATCTTTTACACGAGATTTCTCCAAAAATCCCCCTTCATTGTTTATAAATTCTTAATCAGACAATAGAAAAAAATCGATCGCAATGTTTTTTCTCGCCTCGTTTGAAATATTTGTTTGACGCGAAAACGAAAACCAATACTCTCGTTTCAACGGGAGAAATTCCGACAAAAATTCAACAAATTTCGAACAAATCATGATCGAGCAAATCGATGGTCACGTTCCAGTACTGTATCGTGAAGTACTCGAACACCTATCGCTCGATCAGGATGGCACGCCGCAGCCACGAATCGTGGTAGACTGTACGCTCGGGCTCGGCGGGCATGCCATCGGCATCATTCGTTCGCTCCGCTGTGATGACCGATTCATCGGGATCGAGTGGGATGCGGCGAATCTGGAAGAAGCGAGAAATCGCATCGATGCGGTGCTCGACTCCCTCTCTCCAGCGAATCGTCCGAGGGTCGACCTCGTGCACGACAGCTATGCTCATGTACAATCGATTTGCACGAAACTCGGGGTGATCCCGACTCACGCGCTCTACGACCTCGGTATTTCCAGTCGGCACGCAGACGATGGCGATCGTGGCTTTACGTGGCGATTTCCCGGACCACTCGACATGCGCTACGACCGCACCGGACGCTTGCCAACGGCAAAAGAATGGCTCTCGACCGTTGACATCGAACGGTTCACGAGTATTCTCCGCGAGTACGGCGAAGAACCGCATGCCTACGGGATGGCCAAGCACCTACTGGCCGAACATGCAAATACCCCGTTCGAGACTACCGCAGATCTCGCCGCCTCCGTATCGCGCCGATCGCGCGACCGCAAGAGTATCCTCCGGGTATTCCAGGCGGTACGAATCGCCGTAAATGGCGAATTCGACTCCATGCGAACGAGCATTCCGGAGATTCTCGGACGGCTTCCAGTCGGCGGACGGATCTCGGTCATCTCCTTCCACTCGGTGGAAGATCGAATCGTAAAACACCTCTTCGCGGAGGTCACGGCCGATGAGATCGATAACCTCACCGGGCGCACATCGAAAGAGGCTCCGTACCGAAAGACTACACGCAAACCGGTCGTACCGACGGATGCGGAAATCACGGAAAATCCTCGAGCCAGAAGCGCAAAACTCCGAACACTCGTGCGAATCAACTAAAGTATTCGTAACATCACTCTCCGCAGACATGCACGCGCAGATCCTGGTACTCAAGAAATCACGAACCCCCTTCTTCGCCCTGCGAAAAACCGCGAGGGAGCACTTCTCGCTCTCATTCAACCAGACCTACATCCTCTCGCTCGTACTCATCGGACTTCTCGGAATCTACTACGTCTGGTCGCTCAACGTGAACGCAACCAAGGGGTATGCCCTCCGCACTCTCGATCTCGAACGACGAACTCTCCAGCACGAAGAGAACCTCCTCGCAATCAAGGTTGCCGAGATTGAATCGCTCGAAGCGATCGAGACCAATCCCATGATCGCTGCTATGGAGAAAGCGATCGATCCACAATTCCTGGTCGTAGCTGATTCCTACTACACCTACCAACAGCAGTAAAAAAAGCGTCCGACAGGACGCTTTTTTAAATTCATGCTTTTGACGCGAAGAGAAAAACCGCTATATTGAAAATACTTTTTTACCCGCCTACGCATGTACGAAATAGAGGTCAAGGTCTTGCTTGGTTCGCACGAAAATGCCGAGAAGCTCCTCGCGAGCGTGGAGCGAATCGGAATGGAATGCATCCATACCGGGCATGAGAACCAACTCAACCACTACTTCTCGGGCGGATCGCTCGTGAAACTTGCGGAAGCGTTTCGCGGGCAACTCTCCGATGAGCGATATGAATCACTCTCGGTAATTGCCGCGAGTGCGCGCGACTTTTCCGTTCGCACCCGCGATACCATGACAGAGCGGATTCTCGTTGTGAAAGCCTCGGTGAATGCGGACTCCAGCCAGAACGGCACGGCCCGACGCGAATGGGAAACAATCTTCCCAGAACTCTCCATCGACGAACTCGATAGGATCGTATTATCTGCCGGATTCACCTACCTCTCCAAGTGGTCGCGTGAACGCGACTCCTACGTGCTTGAGAACGACCTCACTCTCACGATCGACAAAAATGCTGGCTACGGCTATGTCGCCGAGTTTGAACGCGTCATCGACGATGAGCAGATGGCCGGACACAACCGTGACTATATTACTGCCGTCATCGAGTCGCTCGGGTTCCACGAGCTCCCGCAAGACCGGCTTGAGCGCATGTTCGCTCACTACAACGAACGATGGAACGATTATTATGGGACGGATCGAGTCTTTACTGTCGAGTAAATACACTTATGACAAAGAAGCTCCTATATCCCGCCTCGATTGTGGCGTTCTGAAGCTTCATGTTGGAGGAAGAAAATTCAAAGGTGGTTTTTTGATTTTTCCGTATACTGGGAGAAATTCTTTTTTCCCTATTATGTACCTCCCCGACCACGAGATCATCGCCGCCGTCCATTCCGGCGACATCACCCTCTCGGACTTCGATGAGGCCAGGGTACAGCCCACGAGCTACGATATTCTGCTCGGTAACAAGTTCCTCTCCATCGACACACACCGGACACCCGTGATCGACCCCGTAAAGAAGATCCTCCCGGAATACCGAGAGATCATCATCGAGCCAGACGGACACTTTGTATTGCATCCCGGGGTGAGTATCCTCGGCACGAGCGCAGACTATTTCGGAAGTGAAAAATATCTCATTCATCTCTCGGGCAAGAGCTCTCTCGCACGACTCGGGCTCATCGTGCACAATACCGCGGGGGTCATCAATCCCGGACACTTCCTCAATATCACGTTCGAGCTCGCCAATCTCAATAGTGTCCCGATCATACTGCGCCCGGGCATGGCTATCGCGCAACTGCTTTTCTCCCAACTCTCGAGTCCGCCAAAGCGCAACTACACACAAACTGGCCGCTACCACACGGACAACTGGAAGGGATACGTGGAAAAATAGTATCCATTCAATTCGAAAAAAGATCCTGGGGCAGGATCTTTTTTCGTTTCGATTAGGCATAGCCTTTACTCATGGTTGCCGTGAGACCATCGCACTCCATGCCTCACGGTCATATATCAGCCAATAACTGTCGCCATGCCAGTACCAGCGATCGTCAACAAATCGATAAGGTCGGTAGAATGAAAGCAACCGAGCTTCTCAAGGAGTGCCGGATCCAGGCTATACGCACATTCCGCCGGACAAAACGGATCCGAGAAATAGCGCACGGCATGAGAAACTCAGACTGAAATGGCTAGTAACGTACCAGCAAAGGAGGCACCGGCAGCAACGCTATCGAGTGTCAATCATTCTTGGTGGGAACTTCACGAGGAGTTATCAGAAATCATCGCCATATCCTCGTTCGAATAAATAAATAGTAAGAAATTAAATTTATTTATAGAGCACAAGAAGTCAAGCTCTCGTCACGACAATGCCCCGGATTCCACAAAAAGGCCCCGATTTAATCGGGGCAAAAACAGACCAAACACCTGAAAGCGTATCAATCGGGAGCGTGTCGATCAGTAGTCATTTGGCTAATGATCAGTGTTCCCGGGCAAGTGGAAAATACGGAAGACCTACCGACTCGCCTGCAGTCGTGCGGATTCGCGCACATATTCTTCTTCCATCGCCACGAGCCGCTCTATGTCCTCGGGCTTGTCCGAGCCTCTCGCCGCGGCGATCTCGTCGGCAAGCTGGGCTCGACGTGATTCGATCTCGGCCGTGTTGAGAGCAGCACCATCCTCGGCCATATCCGCGAGGATCGTGAGTATCTCATCCGAGACGCGCAGGACTCCCCCGCCAATCGCAAAATGAAGAATGTTCTCTTCGGAATCCACGATCGTGAGAACCCCGGGGACCAATGCCGAAAGAATCGGCTCGTGATGGGAAAGAACCGTAATACGCCCCGAAGCGGTAGGAATTGAGGCTGAACGGATATCTCCCTCGAAAGCGACCGATGAGATGGAAAGAATCTTGACGCGCATGCGTATGTTGGTTAGACGTGGAAAGCGACGGAAATCGTACGCTTGCCGCTACGCGGAGGCTGATTCCTTGGCGAGAGATGCTTCGTAGCTCTCGATGACCTTGTCGATGGTTCCCTTGTACATGAAGTGCTTCTCTCCCACGTGGTCGAGCTCTCCATCCACGATCATACGAAATCCACGGACGGTCTCCTCGAGCTTGACATAGACTCCCGGCGTCCCGGTAAATTGCTCAGCAACGAAGAATGGCTGTGAAAAGAAACGCTGGATCTTGCGCGCGCGGGCAACGGTCTGTTTATCCTCTTCCGAGAGCTCGTCCATACCGAGGATGGCGATGATATCCTGGAGCTCCTTGTAGCGCTGGAGAATCTGCTGGGTCTTGCGAGCAACGGTATAGTGCTCGTCTCCCACAACCTTGGGCGTGAGGACAGTGGAAGTGGAATCGAGTGGATCGACCGCCGGGTAAATACCGAGCTCGGCAATGGAGCGCGCGAGCGTGACGGTGGAGTCGAGGTGGGCGAAGGTATTGGCCGGAGCGGGATCCGTGAGGTCGTCGGCCGGGACGTAGACCGCCTGAACCGAGGTAATGGATCCCTTCTTGGTGGAAGCGATACGTTCCTGAAGTGCTCCCATGTCGGTAGAGAGCGTGGGCTGGTATCCTACTGCGGATGGGATGCGCCCAAGGAGTGCCGAGATCTCGGATCCCGCCTGGGTGAAACGGAAGATATTATCTACGAAGAGGAGCACATCACGCCCCTCGGCATCGCGGAAGTACTCAGCCATAGTGAGCCCCGTGAGAGCGACACGCGCTCGGGGACCGGGAGCCTCGTTCATCTGTCCGAAGACCATGGCGGTCTTGTCGATGACACCCGAATCCTTCATCTCGTGGTAGAGATCATTTCCCTCGCGGGTGCGCTCTCCGACTCCCGCAACGACAGAATATCCTCCGTGCTCGCTCGCGATATTGTGGATGAGCTCCTGCATGATGACCGTCTTCCCGACTCCGGCTCCTCCGAAGAGTCCGACCTTTCCTCCCTTGAGCATGGGACAAATGAGGTCAACAACCTTGATCCCCGTCTCGAAAACCTCTGTCTGCGTGGCAAGCTCGTCGAACGAGGGGGAAGGTCGGTGGATCGGGAGTGTCTGGGCTGCCACCGGAGCGGGCTGCTCGTCTATCGGATCTCCGAGGACATTGAACATGCGACCGAGTACCGGTGCACCCACCGGTACGCGGATCGGTGCTTCGGTAGCTGTCACGGTCATGCCGCGCTTGAGTCCGTCTACGGGATTCATAGCGATGGTGCGAACCACTCCGTCTCCGAGCTGCTGTTGCACCTCGAGTACCACCTTCTCATTGTGTCCTTCAACTACGAGAGCATCATAGATATTGGGAATATATCCGGGCGCGAACTCGACGTCGATAACGACTCCGATGATCTGTTTGACGGTACCCGTATGTGCCATAGAAGGAGAAACTAAATTCGTAAAATCGGCCGCATTATATGGGAGAATGGAGATTTTCAAAGCAAAATTTGTGCGTTTCTCACAAGAAAAATCCGGGGGGCCTTTATGCGATGGTATCTGGGCCGACTAGAAATTATACCCTCCCGGCCCTCGCCGCATTCCGCGACCATTCGGTGTATTATCGAAGACAGATTTGCCAGTGCCCATTTCCGGTCTCCTTCCGGGCGCATGGCCACGAGTTCCGGAAACATGAAGCTCGCTCGTGGCCCAGCAATCAAGTACACCCCTGAGTCATAGTCGTACCGAAGCCTCCGCTGCGAGTGTTGCTGTGTGGCCGAGTACCTCGATACCACCGCTTTGTACGTGTCATGAAGGATCTGTTCTAGGGACGCTGGACGATGGGGGAATAACAAGGGCGGACCGAAATGATCAGGAAGTCATATTCCTTGTATTATAGAGAAAATACAACTACCAGATCCTATCCATTTTCTTACCAAGTCAAGACGAATTTATGGACACACTGTCGCCTCTCGTACCGCTGTATATGTAGCACAAAAGTCGTTCATTTCGTCTCACCATGGTGGCGAGCGTATAATCCCGATCTCCACTCTTCGAGAGGAGTTTTTTGGGGCATGCACTACCGTAGTCGAACGCAATACCTTGTCCGCGTTCGACTCTTACCTCGCCATTTCGCGTGGCAGTAGGCAAGCAATGAATTTTTCCAGAAGATTCAGGATTATTGTGGAACCACTGCGCGAAAGCGGCACCCTCCGGAGGAGGCAGGAAGTTTCGAATGTGACCGTGTGTCGAGAAAATCATGGGTAACCACTCAGCGTAGGTCATGAAAGTGCGAAATATAGCAGTACCCCATTGTATCTTCCTGCTTCCGAAGGGGAACTTCGGATATGAATATACACCCTCTTATCCCCCGGGACGGGACTCAAAATTTCCCATATTCCCTTCGTGTAGGCAACCTACTCCGAACCTTATTCTCAGGCAGA
>DDBV01000008.1 GCA_002335145.1 Patescibacteria group bacterium UBA2023 | reverse complement strand
ATACCCGCTACTCCTCCATGCTCATCGAGCAGGAGTGCTATGTGCTTGCGCGATTTTTGAAATGTCTCGAGAATCGTATCGAGGGGCTGGGTGATCGGAGCTTTGATGATCTTCTCGAGTTTGAGGTCACGGAGTTTGCTCGTACCGCGTCCGGCCCAACGATGCGCGAATGCTACCCGCATGGTCACCACATAATCCACATCATCGTGCGATCGACCGTAGACAGGAAGACGAGAATGCGGCAGTCGCAAGAAGAGGTCGCACACTTCATCGACCGTCATATCGAGCTGGGCAAAATTTACGCGGACGCGTGGGGTCATCGCTTCTTCCGCCTCGGTCTCGGCGAGATCGAGGAGATTTTTCAGCTGCTTGCGCTCATCATCCTCTACCGCTCCCTGCTTGTGAGAGAAATCAATGAATGCCTCCAGCTCCTCGCTTGTCATAACATCGGAGAGGCGATGTGTCCCGAAGATCCGCCCAACAACCCAGAGAAACGCCTCAAGCACAATCGAGATCGGCAGAAAAAGCACGACCAGTACGGCATAAATCGGCGCAACAGCGAGAGAGATTGATACCGCATGTTTGGCAGCGAGAGATTTTGGCGTGATTTCCCCGAACATGAGGAGAATGAACGTCACCGCTCCAGTCGCGATAGCAATCCCGTATTCTCCAGGAAGTCGCAGCGATTCAGCAAGCGTGAGCGCACTGACGGTCGCGAGTGCGGACGCTCCGACATTCGCAAGGTTATTTCCAATAAGAATGGTCACGAGCAGACGGTCGGGGTTCGCCTTGAGTCGCTTGAGAATACGCGCGGAAAAACCTCCCGTCTTCGCAATTGACTCGACCCGATGGGCCGAGAGTGTCATGAGAGCGAGCTCCGTACCGGAGAAGAACGCCGAAAGCGACACCAGGAAGGCGAACAATCAAAGAGAAGCGGGGTCCATGGAAAAGAAAGGAGGTGAAACTCGGCCTGAACGGGGCGCAGTATACGGATGTTCGAAAAAATGTGAAGTTTTTGTCCGCCTGATCTTGGGTCGGAAGTCGCCACGCTACGGTTTTTCCAGAAAAAACAATAGAAAACATCTCCCGTAGAAACGGGAGATGTTTTCATGAAAGAGTACGGTAACTACTCGCGCCGGACGGTTCGAGCGGTTGCTCTCCTGGATTCGGACGGTGCGACGGCCGGGAGAATTTTGACCGTCTCAGTGCCAGGTGTGGGAGAAGGAACGGGAGTCTCGGCAATTTCCGCAATGGAATCAGCGAGTGGTCCGGCGGTCTTCGATTCTTCGGGGAATCGGTCCAGTAAAGACTTGCGCATACTTAGGATTGTTCGTTTGAGGTTCGATGCATCGGGCAAATCAGACGCGAGACGGTCAAGTGCGACGAGAAACTGAAGGAGACGTCCGGAGCGTGTTTCGGCTTCACCCGAGGCGATAGCCCGTGAGATCGACCGCTCCACCCGCTCGACCTGATCCTGACGCAGACGCATCCTCGCAAGATCAGAGCCGGACATGTCTTGGAGTCCGAGAGCCCGAAGAATAGCGTATTGCGTTTTTTCGACCCGCTCTACGGATAGTCCCTGAGGTACCATGGAAGAGTCGGACGAGCGTGAAACGACACCTTCGGAAGAGTCAGATCGTACAGTGCGTGCAATCTTCGACCCGGTGGATGTGGCAGCGACTGTCCGCTGACGGTATGCTGGGTGCGAGGACGGGAGGCCTCCAGATCATCCGAGCAAAGATGGCGAGACATCTGAAGATCCGGACGAACCGGAAGACTCCGGAGATCCCGAGGATCCACTCCCTCCGGTCCCCGTAATCGATGCGCTACACGAGTATGCGGTGTTTCCCTCGAGGGTCATAACGTACTCTGTCGTGCCGGATGGCACGGTCACGGACACGGTCCCACTCGATGCGAGGGGCGTTACCGCACCCACATATGGAGCAATCTGTGCTGTCGAAGCATTGGTCACGGTATAGGAGAGGGTAGCACTTTCTCCGACTGGGACGCTCCCAGTATCGAACGAGATCGTACAAACGGGCGTGACCGAGACGATAGCGAAGTACGAGAACCGGTCTGTGGAAAATGAGACCTTACCGGACATGTCGGCAGTGATACGATCCGCGGGAGTGATGTTCTCCCATGTGATACCATCTTCGCTGCGGTACACACGGTAAGAAGCGTTTGCGGTGGCACCATCGAGCGAAACGCGTACCGGCTGGGAGAGACGCATTCCCACTCCCGGCGTATCCGACCCGATCTTGGCCACACGCGCGACAGCCGATCCGAGAATCGAGACATCTCCCGCAACGAGGCTACCAGTCCCAAAGAAGTCTGTACCACTATATCCTCGTCCGAGCGTGAATCCCCCTTGCCATGTGAGCCCCGTCCCAAAGACTGACGTCACGGCCGTGAGACCAGAGGACGTATTCCATGAAACACCGTTATCTCCCACGAATATATTGCCGGATGTTCCCGTTCCAGAATTCCAGAGTACAACGCCAGAACCCGAGAGCGGCATGTCACCATTTACCGCCGTATTGCGATAGGCATAGAGAATACTGTCCGCAGAGGTATCGATCAGTGGGCCGGCATTCGCAGCGGTCGCAACGATGCGCGGGGCAATGGCCGCTCCTGAAAAAACCGTATCGACATACTGGTTGGTATGGGCTTCGATCCGATACGAGGCAGCCTGCCCTACGTTCACGTCCCGGGTAAACGAAATGGTCGACCCGCTCATGTACCATCTGCGCGTGTTGTATGCCGATTGCAGGGAGATGGTTCCGGAATCGGTAGCCGTTCCGAATCGGACATATCCAGCCTTGTCGAGGGAGAGGTTGGCTCCGGAGACCTCGGCCGACACACGGACTCTCACACGGCCGGCAGAGAGCGGTTGATAGCTGGTTTCCACTCGTCCGATACGAGCGGGATCGAGTGATATATCACGCTCGAGACTTACGGGCGATGGGAAGAACGTCGCAGGATTGAGTCCGTAGAGAGCACGGTAGATCGTGCCATAGATCGATCGATAGTCGATTCCCACTCCGAGCCAGTTGTTCTGAGATTTGGTCGCCGATCCGTATCCGTACGTGGTAGCGGGCAGGGAAGCGCGAATATCAGCATTATTCGTGAGCATGAACATTCCTCCACCCTCTCCGTGATCAGTTCCCCGGTCACCGTTTACCCGAGTAGTGCGACCGAATTCAGAGAAGACGATGACCGTGACGTTGTGTTGATCCTTGACGGTGGAGAAGAAATCCGCCACATTGCCCGAGACCCTGGAAAGCAGCGTATTAAGGTCATTCCCGGTTTCTCCGAGACGACGGACTTCGTTCGAGTGGGTATCGTACCCTCCATCACCATTGACATAGTAGATCTCTCAGACATCTGAGTCCATGAGATCCTTGAGGAACGCGAGACGATCGGCGAGATTGTATCCCGCTCCATCACGCCCGCCACGGGATTTTGATGCGGTTGCCACTTCATCAATCTTGGCTGCGGCACGGAAGACTCCGCCGGAATCAGCCGGATACTGCCGGGAGGCTGCCAATCCTCGCAGGACCGAGAGGTACCTCTCACGGTCGGCCGTCTGAATTCCACCATCCGCATTGCGGATCTGGGCACCGTTCGATCCGATTGCGATATAGTTTCCCCCGCGGTAGACATTGGGACTTCCAGCTCCGAGAGAGATCGCATTGGCCGAATCGCGCTCGGTCCGGATAAGGTGTCCGACAATTCCTTCGTCATAGACATCGGTCGTATCGGAGAATGACGACATCTGCCGCTGAGCGGCATCGTGATCACGGCTATGCCACGATCCGCCGACCCCATTGAAGACCTTGAGATTGCCCGTGGGAGCGAACGGTGCGAATGCCGAGAACACGTCAGACATGTAGTAATCCCCGATCTCTATGAGATTGGCCCGATCCGTCGCGATCGTCCCGTTGGATTCGGTCGTCCGAAGGTCAACAAACGCATCATAATCGGATTTCGGAATCATCCCATGAAGCCAATCGTACCCTCCGAAAAGCTGCACGATCACGAGCTTGCCGCGGGCGGAATCCACAACCGAAGGGGCGGTCGCCCCCTCTGCGATGGAGGGTGTGTCATATCCGGACACGAGCAGGTATTCCGGTTGCGAGAGCATGAGTCCCACGAGTCCTCGGAGTCGGGCAGTCGCATACGATACTCCGGCCGGATGCGGCACGATGGTCGCTCAGGTATTGCTCGTGGAGAGGTAGGCCACGAAGATATCCCGTGCATCGTCCGGCAAAGTCCTGTGAGGAAGGAGTGTCTCAGAAAGCGCGTCCACAAGCTCGTCAGCGGTCTTCTCTCGCAGAAGCGACCCGGAGAGTATGGGAAAGGATGCGGCATAGACCGGACGGAGAGCAACTCCGGATGCGGTATACGAGCCGGACGAGATAGTGACCTCCGAGAAGTCGGGAGCGAATTGTCCCTCATAGATCGTCAGAAGGCCTGATCCAGAAGTCGCAACGACCATATCCGAGAGCTGGAGTCTCGCGCCCGTCAGAGTCGCCGGATCGGATGACTCGAGACTCTCCTGAGCCGAGGCCACGGGTACAACCCATCGCAACCATGAGACCGGCTCCCCCTCTGAGATACTGCCATCACCTGCGGGTGCTTCCGGCACGGCGGCCGGCGTCTCCACGGGAGCCGGAACCTCCGCGGATGGTTCCGTTGCTTCCTGGGTAGGCACCGTGTTGTCCTCATCTCATCCACTTGTGGATTCTCCTGGTGTGGAATCGGTCGTTTCAGTGGGTATATCTTCGGCTACTTCCGGGGCCGATTCTTCGGGACTCTCCAAGGGTTGGAGCGAATTTTCAGATTCTCCATCGGACAAGGGGGTTGAGCGAGATTCAGTGCCAAGAGCATCGTTTTCGGACGTATCGACTTCCGAGGGTTCCGAGCTCTCATTGAGCGATCCGGGGATGTCCACGCCATCCTGTTGGTCATCTATCGTTTCGGATTCTGTCGATCCGGAGGACGAATCAGAAGACTCTTGCTCCATCTGTTGTGCCTGGGTCGTATCTTGTGCGGCTACGCCAGCATCGGATTCGCTCTGGATTTCTCCGGTTCCCGTCTCATCCCCACCAGATTCACCACTCTCGATCGTGCCGTCTTCGGTGGAAGTAGACTCGATGAGAGTGGACATAGCAGCCGGGGCGGTAGACTGGGGATCAAACCACACGGCTCCGGTTCCGAGTGAAAGCGTACCGGTATAGGAAAATCCTGTCCCGGACGAAAATGATGATCCTGCAACATCGACCGTAAGACCATCGAAAACCTCATCGAGCGAGTAGGTCCCAGCGGAAGCAGTATTACCGACTCGCGTAGCATACGTGAGCCACTGGTTGTAGACGTAGGCCGTGAAGAACTTGTAGTTTGCATCGAATCCTTCCCGCCCGAAGATGCTATCGGCGTTGTAGGCATTCCATCCGATCGATGAGAGTGCATCAGAGCGGCGCAGAAGCGGGTCTACAGTATCCGGACGACCGGAGTGAAGGAGCTTGGCTGTACCAAACACGATCTCAAGTGGATTCTTGTAACGCACCGAATTCATCGCCCGGTCCGAGTACATGGCATTGCTCGAAAGAAGCTCTCGGACGGATGGGAGAATCTCAAAATCATGGTCAATGAGCGAGTCCGCAACGATATCGAGTTCGGCTCTGGTAGGATTCTCATCCACGTAGAAACGGAAGAGGCGATTCGCCAAGAACAGCGCAATAGATCGCTGACGTTTAGCGAAGATATAGTCTACGGCGTTATCGGCGAGTCCATTGTTTCCCATGACACTCTGCGACATCGCTCCGAGATCGAGTGTATCGGTATCCTGATCATGGAAAGGGAACGAATACCCCGAAACGAGTGCGCCCGTGAGGAATGCCACCCCCGTAGATGTATTGTGTTTGGAGGGGTCGAAGAAGACCTGGTGCGATGAGTCCGATCGGAATCCGGTAATGACACGTGCGAACGCGGCCACGTCTTCCTCGGAGTAGTTTCGGACAGAACCAGCCTCCTTGGAATCTCCCGGCAAGTACTCGCCCATGAGAAAGAGCTGCATGAGCTCCCGGGCATAGTTCTCGTTCGGATTATTCGGATCGGTACCGTTGAGCAGATTCAAGAAGGTCCCCATGGCATAGTCGCCGGCATTCCCATCGTTGTAGAGAACCCGCTTCACCATGGTCCGGTAGTTGCCGAGCGTATGGCGGTAGACGAGCTCATAGTGGGCAATGACATCCGGATAGTCGATCTGGTCGGAATATTCGTTGAGCGCGAAAATATCCTCAAAGAGAGAGAAGAGCTTGGCCTTGGCCTCGTACGGATCGCGTCCGTAGCGCATCTGGTAGTAGACGCGCATCCATCCGGTATTGTTGTAGGCGAATCCATCGGATGCCACGAGTGCGGCTATCTCGGCATCGAAAGCGGTACGGTCCGGGCCGGTGGTATCTGGGAAGATGGTATCTACCGCGGCAGCGGCCGATCCAGCAGCATAGAGTCGGTCAATATCCTCAGCGGTCGCGGCGTAGTAGACGCGGTTCGCCAGGTGTGCCGCTTTATCGAGCGTCCATGGATCGGAGCGACCATCAGCAAGGAGTGCCGCAGCCGGGGCAACGGTCTGAAAGAAGACAAGAAAACAGGCGAGAAACGAAGCGAGAAGCTTGCGGGTCATACTCTGGAGGGTCATAATATCATGACGCACCAACAACCGTACGAGACGTAATGATACGCCAGCGTCCCCCGAGAGCAATGGAGCAGTCGCAGGGAATTGTTGCTTTTTTGTATTTATATCTCCGTAACGAAGTGTATCTCCTGTTTTTTATTGCTCGTACAGCGGGTTACATACGTGCCCGCTCGAACTATTGCCAATATGTATAATTTGTTTACTGTATTTAAAATACAGATGAATCTCGTAAAGTCAATACATAAATCCACCCAGGAAGATTAACGGCGAAATAATGATCAGTCCGATCCTTCTTTCTCTTGTCGGGACAAGAGAAGATGGTATACTGCGGGTATGCGAATCCGATCGATCCTCATCCTTGTCTCGTGCGCGGTCCTTGCGACACCTGCATCGGCTCATCCACTCGACATATCCGCCACTACCGCTACCGTCAAGACGGACGGGGTATCTCTCGTCACATTCCTGCACTCATACGAAGCCGAGCTTCTCATGAACCGCGCGGGCGTACTCCTTTCGTGATCCGATACGTACACTACGCGCGCGACTGTCATAACCGAGTACCTGCACGAACGGGTGTCGGTATCGGTCGCGGGGAGCGCATGTCCATTGAGTGATCCGATCATTCCCGAACAGGCGATGTACGAGATTCTCTCAAAAGGACTCGAAATACGTTCATCCGCCGCATGCCAAGTGACTCCGAGGGATACCGTGGAATTCCGTATCGACCTATTTCCAGACCTCCCGCTCCAGACCAATAGACTCACCGTGTACGACCTGCGCTCCGCAAACTCTCCGGTCTCACCAAGAGTCTCGTATGTCCTCACGCCGAAGATTCCCGTACGTGCCTACGACCCTGGGGTCGCGATGGTCTCCAAGCCGGATACTGACCGTGACGGACTCCCGGACGAGGAGGAGCGGATTTACCGGACAGACCCGAACAATCCCGACACTGATGGCGATAATTATAGCGACTACGAGGAGGCGACACTCGGATGGAACGCCGTGAATCCCACACTCGGGCCAGGACAAACTCCGCGAGGAGAATTCGAACCATTCGAGCTCTCCCAGGTCCTCTTCGAGTCGGGAGCCGTAGCCAGCACCGATACGGATGCAAAATACCGCGAACGCTACGTTCGCTCCACGGACCTCTCGGATTCCTCTGGTTGGGGACAGCAATATCTCGTCGAGGTATTGAAATCGCTCGATGCTATTGCGAATGAGTTTTCGTGGAAGGATGTCTCAACGGTCATCCTTGGCGTAGCACTGCTCGGATTTCTTCACGCCCTCGGACCGGGACACGCAAAATGACTCCTCGCTGCTCTCGTGGCCGACAAGCGACGGAGCTACGCGGAGTGAGTCATCTTCGCGGGAATATTTACGATCACGCATCTCATCGACATCGTCCTGCTCTTCGCGGTGACCCGTGGGATATTCGCCATCGCGGATCCTACCGCATATATGGCCTACCTGCAGATGGGGGCGACAATACTCCTCCTCTGCGTGGGCGCATGGCTCGGAATCTCATCGTGGCGGCGACTTGGAAGGCCGATGGATACGAATCCTCCCCCATCTATGCGAGTGGGGTTCCTCACCGGGCTCATCGCAGGTATCGCCCCATGCACCTTCGGATGGAGTTTGTTTCTGCTGCTTTTCTCTCTCGGACGACTCGATATGGTGCCGTGGGTTCTTGCCGCCTTCGGCACGGGAATATTTGCCTGTCTGTGGCTCATCGCAACATCACTCTATTTCTTCCGCGAGCGGACATACCGGGGCATCGATGTCATGGGGCATTGGTCGCCGCTTGTCTCGGGGTTCCTTGTGTTCGGCATCGGACTCTGGCTCGCTGCGGGCTACATTGCGTAGCTCTCAGGCCTTCTCGGGAGAGACTCAGAAAGTCTATTGAGCGTCATCGACCAGCGAGAGCTTTACGTCGATCAAGACAAATTGTGTCTCTGGCGACACATGCAGGGAAAGCATGCCCGGAGAGGCGTGTCGGAGCTGGTCGCCGGATCGGAGTATCGATCCGTCCACGGAAATCGTCCCCTCGGTCACGTAGACAAAAATGCCCCGACCATCCTCCACTGGCACAGTAACCTCCATGTCGATATCAAAATCGCCGCGCGAGACAACCGCATCAGCCGCGAACGGGATGGCTCCCTCATGACCCCGACCGGACACGAGCGGCTGGATCTGGTTTTTCTTCGCGGGAAATCCCCTCTGTCCATAGGATGGCACCTGCCCGAGAGAGCCGGGCTGGATCCAGATCTGGTAGAGATGGAGTGGCTCCGGGTCAGCATTTTCTTCGCTGTGGAAGACCCCGACTCCTGCCGACATCCGTTGGACCTCTCCCGCACCCACTCGCCCACGGTTCCCCATGGTATCCGCGTGGGTCACGGTCCCCGAAAGCACGAGCGTGACGATCTCCATGTCACGGTGCGGGTGCATGGGAAAACCCGAATACGGATCGATCCTGTCATCATTGAAGACTCGCAAATTTCCGAAGGAGACGTTTTCGGGATCGAAGTAATCGGCAAACGAGAAGAGGTGGTATGACCGAAGCCACCCATGATCGGCGAGAAAACGGTCGGATGAGGGGATCACTCCGGAAACCATGGAAGATGAAAATAACGGATCGACTGGGCATGGTATCAATCCGAGATTAACGGACAGATAATGCTCTGTCCGGGAAACCCCTCGAATACAAAAAATTGACAACTTCATACATTGGTTACAATCGATAAACATCTTATGAAGCATTGGTTCTATGATACCTCTTCCTGCCCAGGCCCGCCCATGGTCCGCTCGTGAGCACTGATTCGAAAAGAAGCGACCAGCAGGCCCGCGCACGGCCGAAAACGCCGCAAACGAACTGAAGTGACTCTCCGAACAGATTGCTCCAGGGCAGTTGGCAGGCAAGACGGTACGCCTGCGGGAACTCGTGGTCGAGCTCTCGACTCTTGCGGTCGAAGGGCCGAGCAAACAAAAAAGCCGGAAAGCGAAGCGTCGACAAGAAGCCTGACCGATAGCGGCACGAGCAATTACCGCCCTCCTCTCTCGACCAGATCTCCCGGACGAACTTCGGCGAATGGCTCTTGCCACCTTCCCACTTGCGAGTGGGGAGGCTCAGCATCGACCAGCACCAGCACTCCGACAAACAACGCTCCCGGCTGCGACAAGAGACCATCAGGATGCCACGGAGCATGTCTCCACACTCATAGAAAAAGCCGCATCAACACCGAAAGAAGCGACATCGCTTGACCCAGAACTCTCCAAACGGCTCTCTGCCATGATAGACGCCCTCTCTGCGGAAAAGGCCGAGGGTGTAGAAATTGACCGCGAGAATCTGGGATATATCGGAATACTCGAAAACACGGTCGGATTTCTCGTTGCTTCGGGGCGACGCCACGATGCCATGATGCTCCTCGATGATATCGAAGCTGATACCTATCTCTCCATAGGCATGAGACTCGCGCAGGTTGTGCCAGACGAGCTTATCGGAGAATGGATCACCGCCGTAAAACAGCAGTTCGTTGCCATCATTGATCCGAGCATTCAGATGGATGCATCGACCATCGACCACACCCTCACGCGTCTCGGAGAAACCTGAGTGTTTTTTCCTCTCACGCCTCACCGTCGAGATAAGGTCCCATACCGCAATATGGCCCTCATGATTGCAACCGCGATATTCCTGTTTCCCGAGGGAGGCTGTCGAAAATTCGGCTACTGAACACAGCTTCCAAAGAAGCACGCCCTCTTGATGACGCACATCAACGAGATTGCCACAATGCCGCCTTCTCCGGTCAAAACCGCATTTATGGCAATTGCAAGATACTACTACCTTGAATTCATTGCGGGAACCAGATTTGCTGACCGTCCCGTCGCTGAATATGTCGACTATGGCCATGGGGATATGCAGGTCTTCGAGGCATTCGGGAATAAGAAGTCTTTTGCCTCTCCATGAACTTTCAGGAACACTCGTAAACAGATGCTCGAGGTCGCGGCGGAATACCCATGGGTATTGGAGGTCGTTAATCTGAAAACACGCCCTTGAACACCTACGGGAACGATTCCCGGACACCATCTCGTTCCTGCGGCATAACGCAGAATGCGTATCTCGTTACCTTTGTCATTGGAGAAAAGTTGAAAAATCCGTGCTTGTCCTATACTTGGGAGCACTAGATACCTCCTCTGTTACCATGGAATCGGATACGTCCCCGTTGCTTGCCCGCCGCATGCGGGATATTAAGCCTTCGTTTATTCGCGAGATTCTCGCCGCCGCAGGAGGGAATACCATCTCCTTCGCTGGAGGATTGCCACATCCGGAGAGCTTTCCTGCTCACGAGATCCGTGAATCGGCAGATCGGGCGATCGAGCGTGATGGACGAAGCATTCTCCAATATACCGTCACCGAGTGATACCGACCCCTTCGCGAATGGATTGCCCACCGCTATGGGCTACTGACGGGGGTCAACATGTCGGCGGACGACATTATTATAACGAACGGCTCACAGCAAGCATTCGACCTCATTGGCAAAGCATTCGTTGATCCGGGCGACACGATTCTGCTGGAATCCCCGACCTACCTCGGAGCACTTCAGGCATTCGAATTCTTCGAGCCGCGATACGAAGAACTCGACCTCGGACAAGACGGACCCAATACCGAACACCTGCGAACAAGCCTGGAGCGACATAGGCCAAAGTTTTTTTATGCGATTCCCGCATTTCAGAATCCTTCGGGCGGATCGTACTCAGCCAAATGCCGTACCGAGGTCGCGCGCGCACTCTCGGATCACTCCCAGACGATTCTCGTGGAAGACGATCCTTACGGGGAGTTGCGGTTTGATGGAACGAGACACCGTGCGATCGCCGCGGACTACGAACACTCGATCCTGCTCGGATCGTTTTCCAAGATTGCAGCCCCCGGATTGCGACTCGGATGGATCTACGCACCCCGCGCCCTGCGCGAACCGCTCGTGATCGCCAAACAAGCCGCGGACCTCCATAGCGGACATCTCACGCAGGCGATACTCCACCGGTTCGTGACGGAACATGATTTCGATGCCCATATCGATGCGATTATCGCGCGCTACCGGACCCACCGGGATGCGATGGTCGCAGCCCTCCGGGAGACTCTCCCGGAGGCGCGATTTTCCGTGCCGGAAGGAGGAATGTTCCTCTGGGTGCAGTTACCCGGATGCGATACGCACGCGCTCTTCAAATTCGCAACGATGTGCGGCGTCACCTTCGTGCCGTGAGCGGCATTTTCTCCACATGGAGGATGTGCGGACTGTATGCGTCTAAACTATTCCAACTGCGACCCCGAGACGATCCGCCGGGGAGTAGCACTGCTCGCCGAGGCCTACGAGCAATACCAGAAATCCCCACGATAATGCAAAATCTCTCCGTATCTGGAGGGATTTTTTTAAAAAATGCTTGCATTCGTTCTGGAAATACATACTGTATTATCATACTAATACAGTAACATATGTCCGAATCCGAACTCTTCGAGATTTTTCGCGCGATAGAGTCTCCCGAGGAATTCTCACGGTTTCTCGAAGATATCCTCACGCCCGCGGAGCGTGCAGACCTCGGACAGCGAGCCGAGATACTCCGAAGGCTCCTCTCGGGAGCGACGCAGCGCAAGATTGCCGAAGATATGGCGATCTCCATCACCACGGTCTCTCGAGGAAACCGCATCATAGAACACGGCACGGGCATGATTGCCCAGATATACGCACGGCTCGGCTGGCCCCTGGGCCGCTAATTCCATTTGATTTCCCCCGACCGCGCTTCACGCGCGATGCCCATTGGATCTCCCTATTTCTGATCGGACCTTTCTATCATCGGCCACCGGACTCTTGTTTTCGGCGGATCGGGTCTTTTTCTCTGTCAAAACCATCTGCTCACCAACCTATATATGCAATTACAAGCCCTCTCTCCGGCGATTCATACTGAGTCGTCCGATAAAACCCGCCTGGAAATCGAACACTTGGACAGTCTCATGTGTGAATACCGCGAACTGACCGAGCGACCTGGTACGGCTCATCAGCTCGGACCAGACGCACTCGCGCTCGCCAAATCTCTCGGACTCCCGCCAGTCCTCACGTACGAAGCTCTCATACTCATGAATCCCCTCGATACTGCACCGAGAACTTTCCTCACGGACGAAGTCGGTCGCCGGGACGAAATCGCTTTCTACCGAATACACTTCGAGATCGAACGAATGCTGTACCCCTCGATCCGCATGCTTATAGATACCCTCTCGCATGTCCGTCCCAACAGCGAATCATTCGCTCCGATCGGACAGGCATTGAACGAGTCCCTGCAAGAAACCAAGCGCAAGATGGGGGAGATGTTCCGGACGCTCGGGGTCGATTCGTTTGCTCGAATGCGTCCGTACTTCATGGCCGACCCGGGACGGACCGATGCCGAGGGTCGAACATATCCGGGACCGAGCGGCGCATCGAGTGCGGCTTTCCCAACAATCGACCTGCTTCTCGGTATCTCCTCCAACGAAAGTCCTGATAAAGACGCGATCCGACCAATCTCACCGTGACGCGGCTACGTAACGGTCGCAGATCTCAACGAGGCCCGCGACCTCGCTCGAAGTGGCCGGACCGTTGCATCCGTATTCACGGATTCCGGGAGTCGAGCACTCGCCGCAAGCATTGCAATGACTCTCTCGCAATTCCGCCAAATCCACGCCATGACCGCAAAACGATACGTACCAGAGCTCGTCGATGGCGGAGTTGGCACTGGCGGAGTTGCCTCACCTCTCCACTACCTCCAGGGTCTCACGCAGCGCACGAAACACGCCGCAGAGAATTTGGCATCTTCTGGAACGCAATAATCTCTCAGAGACGTCTATGCACCACGATACGTTCGAACTCTATGATCTGCATGTGGAACTCATCGCGTTCCGCGACGATAGAAGAATGACCAACGGCGCAAAAATTGGGGACTCTTTCGAAGTTCGGGGCGAAAATATCTTCTTCCCAGAGGGACAAGGATTCTCCTTCTACAATCTCGCGGCGATCATTCCTCTGCTCGCAGCCAAACAACGAGTGACAAACCCGAACGACTGGATGACCACGGATACAGACGTCTCGGCGGTGGACATCCACTGCGGCGCGGTATTCCGCATTACTCGTACCGGCCGCCGATTGTTCCGGCATTCGGACGTTTCCGGTATACCCCTCGACCTCTAATCTCTGTTTATGGACCACCTTCGCAACAGCCTTCCCGTCTGCACCTTGCGCGATGGCACCACCCACTCACGCATGATTCTCGGTGGGTGGCAACTCTCGGAATGACACTCGGACGCGCGCCAATGAGCCGAAACCATCGAGGCCTACGTCCGGGCCGGAGTGGACGCAATAGACTGTGCCGATATTTATACCGGTGTGGAGGAGACGATCGGACGCGCGCTCGAACACATGACCGAGGCTCCCCGACCAAGAATCCATACCAAACACGTCCCCGACCTTGACGCGATCCGGCGTGGCAAGGTCACACCAGAAACAACTCGCTCGCTCGTACGACGCTCGCTCGAAAGAACGAAACGAAAATGCCTCGATCTCGTCCAGTTCCATCAGTGGGACTATGACGCCGACACATACAAAACCTCGATCGCGACACTTCTCTCATTGCGGGCCGAAGGATTGATCAACGGACTCGGAGTGACAAACTGTTCGACCGCGTTTCTCCGTGTTTTGGAGGATGAGTGCGGATTCATACCGCTCACGACTCAGAACCAGTACTCGATCATTGATCGCCGTGCCGAGACATCGCTGCTTCCGTATGCCGAGAGTCGGGGAATCGGACTCTATGCATACGGGGTGGTCATGGGCGGACTCTTATCGGACCGCTACCTCTGAGTCGACAGACCCGAGGAACCGCTCGAAAACCGCTCCCTGAGGAAGTATCTGAGGGTGTTGGATGACTGGGGGAATTGGACCATGTTTCAAACGCTCCTCAAGACACTCTCTGACATCGGCCGAAAACACAACGCGTGAATCGCGGAGATCGCGACCGCATGGACGCTCGGACAGCCTGGTACGAGTGCGGTCATCGTGTGAGCCCGACACCCTCGCCACGCCCATCGTACGGTGAACACGCTCGGCATCAGTCTCGATCACGATGACCGCAGACACATTGATGAGATATACTTTACTGGCACACCGCTCGATGGCGATTGTTTTGAGCTCGAACGCCACGCCTCACGACATCGCGACATCATGAAATTCAACCTCAATACCCCCCAATAAGCCAGTGGTCCCTCTTCTTGAGAAGAGGGACGTTTTGACGAAACCCTGAAGAGGGAGATGGAGAATCCGAACTCGCAGCGAGGCGAGCCTGAAGATTCGAGAAAAACAAAAAAGATCGCCCATGGGAGAGAGGAATGAAAGCATTCCTCCACCGGAAGCGACCGAACGGTATCCGAAACCCCCGAATTCCCTGACTCCACCCTCCGATAATAACGATGGTACGGGCACAAGGAGCGAATCGGACTTTTTCGCTTGTTTGAGACGAGATGGAGCCGCCATCGGGACTTGAACCCGAGACCTCATCCTTACCATGGATGCGCTCTACCGACTGAGCTATGGCGGCCTGCCTTAAAGAAGTGTTGCCATTATAGAGTCAATGGAAAAAATGCAAGCCGAAGACACGAAAATTTTTTCACACGCCCCACGATACACCACACCCTCGGACATGAGTCGCACGAGTCATGCGTGATCTCCTATATCAGACTCTTTTACGCCATCAGTCCGAAGACTGAACATGACCCGTTCAATCCGGAGCTGCTCGTCCGAGAGTGTCTCAATGAAACAGTCTCACCGGTAATATCCAACGAACGATGCACTATTCTCGCGACGGACACGCCCATCGAAAGATGCGGCAGAAAGTCCGAATCAGCGGTACGGATCGTGTCGCCAGTATCACTGGTTGTGTCGGCATTCGGATCCAGGACGGGCAAAATTCGAGATCTCGTATCGGTTGAATCCCGAGCGTGACAACTCATCAGCCGCGAGAGTATACGCCTCGAATATCTCATCTTCGGGGAAATCGAACGAGCCAGGGTATCGCCCGGACTCCAGCATGTAAAGGCTGATGTGTTCGGCATCCAGACAAGACAATGCTCGGCGAATGTCATTCCGTGCCGTGTCGACATCGGTGTCCGGAAGTCAGGCAATGAAGTCGAGTGAAATCGAGAGATCCCCTCCATGCTGCCCGAGAATATCAAAAGCCTGAAGAATCGGGTCGCTTCCAGAGCGACCGACCGCTTTGAGCGTCTCGTCACGCAGTGTCTGCACACCGAGCGACAAACGAGTCACCCCCACCGAGGCGAGTCAAAGAACATATGTTTCGGTGAGATCCTCGGGATTGGACTCGAAGGTGATTTCGACATTGTCGACAAGTCGCGCCCCTCCTCGAACGGAGGCAAGAAGAGACTCCACATCCATGATATCCAGGACGGAAGGGGTGCCTCCTCAGAAGTAGACACTGTCTATAATAATGTCATTGTCTCGATTTTCATCGAGCCACGAAGACACTTCCGCGCGCAAGAAGCCGAGATACCGGCGTATCTCGTGATCTCGCACGAACGGCGTGAGCGCGAACTTGCAGTACGCGCATTTTTGTCGACAGAACGGAATATGGAAGTAGAGACGCATGCACGCATGCTACGCCGTATCGTGGAATTTTCCAGCAATTTTTCCTCGAAAAATCCAGATCCACGAAAAATACCGGGAATATTCCGGAAAATCAATCCCCTCTGCGCGGGTGAGGA
The DNA here is from genome assembly GCA_002335145.1 of Patescibacteria group bacterium UBA2023. GTDB lineage: Bacteria > Patescibacteriota > Gracilibacteria > BD1-5 > UBA2023 > UBA2023. The sequence continues at coordinate 25,020 of DDBV01000008.1, read as the reverse complement.
GGCTTTTCAGACAAGAACACTCGTCACGACAACCAGCTCAGAGAATCCCCCCCGAGCCGATCCCGCGAAATCTTAAATGAATTCGGTGCGCGATCTACGCAGCCAGTCGAATCGAGGGAGAAAGACCATCGATCGCATCGCGATCGTCGAGCATCGATTCAAGAAATCCCATATCCTCTTCGGTCGCATCGACCATTTGTTGTGCCCGAGACTCGGCGATTGCCGTATCGAGTGCTATTTTTCCATCCCGGACGATCGCGGTGATGGTTCATGTTGGCATGTTGAGATACCAGTACGCGAGCGCGAGCGGGTACCATAGAAGCGGTGGAACATGATCCTGAAGCAGCAGCTCCTCAGCCATCTGGATAATTTCCTCGGCAACCGCATCCCCATTTGTATTCCCGGCATCCTCACCGTTTACGCACTCAAGAAGCTCATCATGCATATCCCGGATTGTCGTAAGCACCAACTCAGCACCTTCCGAATCGATCGGAGATACCTCATGAGATCTCGATCCGTATGTGATAAATGTGACAACCATAAACAAGGGGATAAAAAAAGATACCTGCCAAGAATAGTAGGTATCTTTGTCGAGGGGTCAAACCATTTTCTTACCTTCTTTGTTGACAGGATTAGTAGAGTGCTCCTTGTTAACGAATCGGCATGATCGGGTCGAGAATCTCACACAGATCAACGAATACCTCGTCCGGAGACTGGGATGCGTCCACCGTATGAATCGTCCTTCCCTCCTTGCGCCAGATGTCGAGCACGGGCAGCGTGTCCTTCTTGGACCACTCGAGTCGGCTCTTGATCGCGTCGAGCGTATCATCGGAGCGGTGGACGAGCGTATTGCCGGTCTTGGGATTCACATCCATCTCGGGGCCGAAAACTTCCTTGGTGACCGGATCGATCTTTCGCCCCAGCAGTCGCCTGATCGCCGTCTCCTCGTCGAGATGGAAATAGAGAACTGCCGCATCGCACCCAACAATATCACCGAGCGCATCGTTTTGCTCCGCGGAGCGGATAACGCTGTCGAAGAGGATCGTGGTATCTCCGGCACGCTCGACAAAATCCCGTACGACCATCGCGACCACACGGGTCGGTACGAGTTTCCCGGCCTTGAGGATGGCGTCCACCTCGCGAGCTTCGTCGGAGTCTCCTTCCGCGAATTCTCGAAGTGCCCGACCGGTGTCGAATCCGACGCAGTCGTACCGCTCCAGAATCTTCGCCGCCTGGGTCCCCTTGCCGCTGCCCTGGATACCGATGAGGATGAGGTTCATGGAAAGAATGATGGTTGATAGTCCTAAAAAGCCCCTCGGAAGTAATAAGCCGGATTCTGTATCTCTGCGCGCATCTCTCTGTGGGCTTCGGTCGCCCGAAGCCTCGTGCGGGGTATACGGCGTTCGCTCGCCGTGACGCGAATCCGCGAAGCCGTACCATTCCCCTTGCACCACATGGGGTTTACCCACGCTCTCGCGAGCGTCCCCCCGTAGCCCTCTCGGGCACCGCGGGGCTTTTCACCTTTCTCCCCGGAGGGATAGTATTGTCTCTGTGGCACTGGCCGTATCGCGCCCTTTTGGGTATACAACGCGACCGCAGGCGTTACCTGCCATGCTTGCCACGGTGGTGTCCGGACTTTCCTCCTCTTTCGAGGCGCGCGCCTCCTACCGAGGGAGGGAGCATTGTATGGGATTTTGATAAATCACCAAATACTTGAAGATGATGAGATTTTGCATTCTTTAGAGAAATATGATGAAATAAGGGGGGCTTGGTGCTTATTTCAGAACAATAATTATGGAAAACTCACGAGAAAAAGGTGGCGTGACCTCCAATTCGAGTAATGTAGCCACTACATGAACAGGTATCGTGACTACGTCTTCCGCCCGTACTGCCATGAATGCCATCAATGGCACTAACACTGATGCAAAAGCGTTATATGCCTGCCTGGTACGTAATCTCCGTAAGGTAAGACACTGATACTGACTATTGGCACAAATTGGAGACAGTCCGGTTGATGTGACTGTGAGTCAAAGACATAAAAGTCATCCTCTATTTCTTGGTATAAAAGCCGAATGACATGTTTACTATCGTTACACGTTAGAGATTACTGTCAATGGAACGGTAACCTGAAAACCTTGTAGTGTACCAGACCATGACAAAACTGAAAATGAACCTGATTTTTCAAGTCTTTCTGGTAGACAAATCGCATCTATCCTCTGGGAACAACTCTCTACTACCCAGACAGTACCAACTCCAGAAATAACTCTCGAGAGTGTTATTCGTGAACTCTCAGCCATAGATATCACTCCATTTCAGCTAGTAGCATACGAGCCTTGACATGGTGAAGTAGGAATCGAAGAACTATACTTCATGGATCCATGAAGTATTAATGGTCATGGAGACTACGTTATGGATCTTTTGGCTTTACTAGAAAAAACTTCTCTACCGAGAACTCCTCTTATCAATATATTAGCAGAAAACAAAGACGATATCGAATGAGTAAAAACACGAATAGGAAAAATCATCGATAATATGCTTGCTGCAAGGCTTCTCTTAATGGCCGATAATGGTACAATAACAAGTAACATCAGAACTTCATAAGTATTGGAATGATATTTTCCTTTCGGGTAGCAGTACGAGAATAATTATATATAATTATTCTCGTACTTTCGTTTTATGCTCGAACCACTCTCTTCGGCCCTGCGCCCAACCACACTCGATGACTTCGTCTGACAGAATCATCTCGTCGGTCCCGGTGGGCCGATTCGCCGATTTTTGGAGCGTGGCCATGTGCCGAGCATGATTTTTTGGGGGCCTCCCGGCACCGGCAAGACCACGGTGGCATTCCTCATTTCCAAGGCCATCGATGCCGAGTTCTTCCACCTCTCGGGCGTGATAAGTCGCAAAGAGGATATGACGAAGATCATCTCAAGGGCACGGACGAATTTTCCAGGAGGACGGCCGACTATCGTTTTTCTCGATGAGATCCATCGGTGGAACAAGGCGCAGCAGGATGTCCTGCTGCCATTTGTCGAGAAGGGCATTATCGTGCTCATTGGTGCAACAACCGAGAATCCGAGCTTCACGATCAATAATGCCCTACTCTCTCGTGTGCGCGTCTATACGTTTCGCCAGGTGTCACCAGCATCGGTTTTCTCTCTCTTCCAGACCCGAAAAGATACGATTCTGTCACGGTTCGAGTGAGTGACAATTGGGGACGATTGCCTCCGACTCGTTGCCGAGATGGGCAACGGCGATCTGCGAAATTCCCTCAATCTGCTCGAGACCGTGCTCGCACTCTCGGAAGGCGAAGTCCGGCGGGACGATATCCTGCGAGCCGTGGAGAAAAGTCTCTACTACGACCGCGACAGCGAGGAGCACTACAATATCATTTCCGCCGTGCACAAGTGCCTGCGCGACTCCGACCCGGATGCCGCGTGCTACTGGATCGGGCGAATGCTCGCAGGTGGCGAAGACCCGCTCTATGTGGTGCGGCGGCTCATCCGGTTCGCCGCAGAGGACATAGGCCTGCGGGACACGCACGCCCTCGTACTCGCCAATGCTGTCTACGAAGCGGTGCAAAAAATCGGCATGCCCGAGTGCGAACTCTTCATCTACGAACTCGCGATCTATCTCGGCCGCGCACCGAAAAACAACGCGGTCTACCGCCTCTCGCACATGGTGCACGAGGATATCTCGAAATACGGTAATCTCCCAGTCCCCATGAACATCCGCAACGCCCCAACAAAGCTCATGAAAGAGCTCGGCTACGGAAAGGGGTACAAGTACGCACACGATTACCGATGTGAAAACGGAGAAGTAGAGAAGATCGACCAAGACCATTTCCCAAAAGAACTCGAAGGCAGAAAATACCTCACAGGAGAATAGTTTGACAAATAAATAATTATCAGTAAATAGAATCTCATTCCATTATTCGTTCCTATGGAGTTTGCTCCCAGGTTCATTCCGATCATCCCCGCAGTCCGAAAACGAGGCAATGCTCTCGCGCCCAACGCGTGAGAGCTCGTACTCTGCAACGATGATCGCCTCGGTCCCACAGTACAGCGTGTGAAAGAGGTCCTCGCAATGGGCTCGGATATGCGGGTATGGCCGCTTGAGCCTATTGATGGATTTCCCCACTTCGAGCGTGATATTGCAGCATTTTTCGAGCATCGTATCTGGCGGCGCGAAGGCATGGGATTCTCATCCTTGGAACTCGCCGGAGTAGTGCCGATCACCTGCATGCTCTCGGCTACGGAGCGATGGCTTACTGGCACGTTCACGACCACGAGACTCCCAGAGAATCTCCGAGAAGCAGCCCGCGACTCGAATCTCACCCACGTTGTTGGCATGCTCGACATTCTCGATACTCACTACGACAAGGTTTTTTCGCTCGTTGGGAGTACCACATCGATGCGTCGGCTCACGCATACGATCATCTGACACGACCTTCTGGAATTCCCCTGGGGCGATCATGGGCGTATCATCGAGACGGAACTCCCGACGAGCGAAGTACAACGTTTCGCACAACGAAAGCGCGAAGAAGAGGAAGCTGCACTGAAGCTCATACTCAGGCGCACGCTCTCGGGGGCTTATGCCACGACCATCGAGAATATCCTCCGGAAGTATGAAACAGGCAAGCCGAAACATTCGACCTTTGAGACGGCACATACAGGTGATCTCATCGCGTTTCTCGTAAAACTCATCGACCATACGCAGGGCACCGCGCATGGGCATTTGCGAATATTTCCCTCCTACCGACATGGGGTACTGGCCACCCGTGACACCGCGGCACCCGACCCACACAAGCAGTCGCGGATCGACGCACATATTGAAGATAGTATCGCAGAACTCGAATCGATCGCCCTCAAGATCCTCAGACTCGTAGAGTCGCAATCAAAGGAGGATTTTGCGCTCGCGGTGGATGTGGTCAATGCGATCACCGGAGAGTTGCCATGATACTCCTGAGAGTTTTCCGAGCTCTACGCTTCTCTCAAGAACTCAAGCACATTCGCCGCCGAATAAAAATACCTCCCGTACGGGAGGTATTTTTGAACGCGAGATTAGTGTGTCCGGATATAGTCGTAGAGCGCGCGGCGGACGGAGAGCAGGAGATGGGTATTCTTGACCGAGAGTCCCGAAGCAAGCGCGATCTCGATCTTCGAATCCACCTTCTTGAGATACTCGAGTGTGGCATCTACGCCTTTCTGTTGTTCGATTCCGGCGATTCTCTCGGAGACGGCCGTCACAATGACCGATCGACTCTTGGTGTAGGGTGTATATTCGTCCTGGAGAAGAATGCGATTTACAAGCTGGTAACGAGCATCGTGAATGAGCTGGTCAGCCCGACGTTTCACGCGCGAGTCCCCCTTCGCAGCGAGTGTCTTGATCCGACTCTCGAACGCCGCGATAGTATCGCGCGCGAATTCTACCGAGTGGGACCCGGCGATCGTCGTGTCAATGACGCTCTTCTCGAGCTCCATGATCCGGATGTAGGAAGCATTTTGCTGTTTTTCGAGCTCGTTGGCCTGGTTCTCAGAGCTCACGAGCTGCTCCAGATTCGTCTGATCAGCGGCAACGGTTTCGATGTAGTCCTGAAATTCATCTTGGTACTCCACGAGCTTCTCCGAGTAGGCGTTCGCAAGGTCGGTCTTGAGATCGGTCGCAATGGACGATGCCCCTCCTGCATAACGGGTCTTTAGATTAGCAAGGTCGGCATTCGTTGAGACGATGTCGGACTGGAGTTTTTGGATTCTTGAGAAGAGTCCATCCGCATCGGCGAGAACCTCCGCATACCGGATTATGCCAGAATCGGTGTAGATCGTCTGCCGGAGTGCCTTCTCGGAGTCTACGATATTCTGCGCCTTGAGGTACGACAGCAGGAGCATCTGATCATCGGCAAAATTCGTATCGGCATAGGATTGCCACCGTTGCAGGAGAACATCGCGGTAGACCTCAATATCTCCCTTGCGGGCACGAACTCGCTCGTAGGCGATAGCCTTCTCTATTCCCGCATCGAAGTTCGCCTGCATACGAACGAGATATTTGGCCTTTTCTTCGGCAAGGAAGGTGATGTTATTTTGGAGCGCGTCAAGAATATTGGTTCGGATGTAGTCCATATCGGACTTCATCGTATCCAGTCCGGATTCGAGCGTCGCATAGCGCGAACGAATATCGCGTAATACCGCGAGCGTATCGCGTTCTTCGGCCGCAATCGTGACGAGGCGGGCAACTTCGGTCTTGAGTGTTGCGCGATTCGCGGAGAGAAATGCGTCTATCGCAGACTGACTCCCGCTCACAAATGTCGCATACTGATTCCGGGAGGCGGCAATCTCGGATTCAAACGTCTTCTTCTGCCCGTCTGTGAGATCGCTGTATCCAAGTACGATGTCCGTACGCGAAGCGAGAAGTGATGCCGAGACGTTATCTATGTCGGAGAAGAGTGAGTCTACAAGCGAGCGGTACTGGCTCGATACCGACTGGCGGAACGGCGTCCCCGTGATTTTTCCGGCAGCAAACAGCGTATCGACATCATCGGCGGAGACTCCGGAGGCGGTCATGGCCTTTTCATATTCGTTCGAGAGGGTCGTTGCGGCGGTGAGCAAAGCATCCGCGCGGGCCGTGCGGGTGGTGCGGATTTCCGAGACAAGCGAATCGATCCCAGCGATCACGGTTTCTTTGTTGGTCGCGGCGTACACGGATACTACGGAGACGGTGGACACAATGACGGCAACGCACCCGGCGAGTAGGCGGTTCATAGGCGGTGATGGGAAATAACTTCCGGCAAGTATACTCCGTGCGGACGAAATTTCAAACCGGCGGCATATGATTGCGCTTGAGGACAGGGATTCCGTGGTATGGCAATGAATCCTATACTGCTCTGGTCTTGTAGAGACACCACGTTGCGAGACTAAAACCATCCTCGAATTCTCCCGAGCGGACGAGTGCATCAATCTCAGACTCAGTCATCCAATGGCTCTCTATTGACTCCTCGGGGTCTCCAGGAAGAGATTCTGCGGTGAGGTCGGTCGCGAGGAATACCCATGTCCGGACGGTGGTGCGCCGATGGTATCCGCAGTAACTCCCGAGCGGACGGAGTGTCCCGGCTCGAAATCCCGACTCCTCCATGAGCTCGCGATTCGTGGCATCTTCGATATTCTCTCATGCATAGATTCCGCCGCCCGGCAGCTGCCATATAATACGGCTGAGCGGATGGGAATACTCTCGCTGCACGAGAATTTTTCCATCATCCCGAATGGCAATAACGGAAGTGGTCGATCCTCCTCGATCATCGAATCGCAAGTAGGTCGTTGGCTCTCCGTTCGGGAGCAATACCTCATCCTCTATAAGCGTGAGGCGCGGATGGGAGAATATCTGTCTGGTCGCAACGGTCTTCCACATGGGTTTCGGGGGGTTAGAACAGGCGCATAACACTGTTTTCTTCGAGTACGATCACCTTGCGCTTCACAAGCTCGGCGAAGGAGCGGGTCGTGGCTTCCACATCCACCATCGCGTTGTGAGCTCCAGAAAACCATTCACCGAACAGGTGAGAATGGAGCTCCGAGAGCTTGGGCGGCTTGAAGGAGAATCCCCGCCCCTGCAATTGGCAGTGGTCGGTGGAGAGCCGCATGGTACAGAGGGATTTCATGGGCTGATAGTCTCCGGATCGCCCGAGCCGCGCGAGCTCGCCCGCGATGATCGTCTCGTCGAATTCGACGTTGTGTCCCACCACGGCGTCAGCGGTATTGAGATAGCGCAGGAACATGTCCATACGCTCCTCGATATACGGCTTATCGGCGACATCCCGGTCGTAGATACCATGGATGGACGACGCACCGAACGGGATCGGCACACGCGGACGGACGAGCTCGTCGATGCGGTCGAGCTCGGTATACGCGCCCGTGGTAGGATCAATGTCAATGAGAATCCCCGCAAACTGGACGATATACGGCTGCTCCTCGATTGTACCGTCTCGGACGGGGAATCCGGTGGTCTCGGTATCGAAGATGAAGACTTTCATAGGAAGAAACTTACGAAAAAACGCGCCCGGATATGGGTGCGTATTATGGAGAAAAGGGAGGAAAATTCAATCGCAAGAATCCCGAAAAACAGAAAGACTTAGTATTCGGTGGAGGGGTCGGGAATAGCATCGTCGTTCCGGTCTACTTCTTCTTTATGACGACGAGCTGCGTTCCCCTCCTCGACCTCTTGACAGTATTTACTCAGGTCTACATCCTTATATGCTCAGTTTTCTTGTGCCGCTCTGATCACAGCAACATCCTCCCGAGACAGGCATGTATCGAGCGAAGGAGCTCCCTCTGTTAACATAGAACCGTGTTTAAAAGAATACGCCACCAATCTTACCGATATGCACGAGGGCGTCAAATCGAGTTGGCCCGATGATTTCCGATTCTTAATCGGTGACATCGGAAATCCAGTGTGTATTATGGGAAAAGAGGGGAGGGGAACTCAAAAGAGGTTCCGGATTCTACGGCCCTACAAAATACGCCACCGTGACCCACGACAGGGGCGCGAAAGTGTTATTGGCCATATGGACGATCACTCCCGGCCAGATGGTGCGCGTGCGAACGACGAGCCATCCGAGAAGCGGGCCGATGAACAGCCCGGCATACGCGGTCTGATGGAGCGTATCCTCCCACCCTTGATAGAATACATTCTTGACATGCCAGAGACCGAAGAGTGCGGAGGAGAAGATTATCGCGCGGACTCGGGACGTATGCGCGAGCAGGGCTCCGAGGATGAATCCTCGAAAAATTACCTCTTCGTAGACGCCCGAGAGCGTGAGCCAGGTATTGACCGGGTAGCCGTGGCCCGAAGATGCACCCGGCATGGCTCCGTGCGCGAGATAGTAGTCGTACCACACGGCGACCGTAAGCAGGTAAAGCACGACCATAATGGCGATCTGCACGGCGGGCGAGAATACCCAGACCTTGCGGAATCGGAAGAGATCGAAATTCATATCCAAAAATTGGAAAAACCCGGCTTGTCGCCGGGTCGGTATTCGAGACTAGAAGAACCGCTGGTAGTCATGCGTCTTCATCTCAGCATCTACGCGACGAACGAGATCCAGGATGACCCCAACAACGATAATGAGCCCTGCTCCGCTGATGAGGAAGTCGATATTCCCACCTCCGGACATATCGATCCCTGCCATGACCGCCACCTTGGTCGCCACATACGGGAAGACCGCGATGAGCGCGAGGAAGGCTCCTCCGTAGAGATTCAGGTGATTGGAGACGCGGGCGAGGAAGTCGGCCGTCTCCTTGCCAGGACGCACCGCCGGGATGTACCCTCCGCGCTTCTGGATATTCTCGGCGACCTCTTCGGTATTGAACGTGATGGAGATGTAGAAGAACGAGAATGCGAGAACAAGCAGGAAGTAAATCGCGATATACGCCCATCCTGGATTGTTCATGCTGAAGTGCTCGAGGAGGAACTGTCCGATATCCGCACCCGTACCGGATCCACGATTGGCGAGCACCTGTCCGATGAGCGAAGGGAAGGTAATGATGGAGATCGCGAAGATGATCGGCACCATTCCGGCCTGATTGACGCGGATGGGGAAAAATGATTTCTCATCGCGCCCGGTCTTCGTGTAGATGAGAGGAATCTTGCGGTACCCCTCCGTGAACTTGATGATAATGTAGATGACCGCGAGCGTGAGGAGGAGGAGTCCCGCGAGTAGGCCGTAGTTCCCGATGGTGATGTATCCGAAGATGTGCTGTGGCACTCCCGAGAGAACTCCCGCGAAGATGATCATGGACGTTCCATTTCCGAGTCCACGCTCGTTGATCATATCTCCGAGCCACATGAGGAGCAATGTTCCCGATGTGATAACAATCATTGCTGGTAGGACCGTTCCCCAGAAATCCGAGGTATTGATGAGCGGGATCTCCGACTGGACGATTGTATTCATGACGAGGATCATTCCGTAGCTCTGCGCGAATGCGAGTGGCACGGTGAACCAGCGGGTGTAGTTGTTGATCTTCTTTTGTCCTTGTTCTCCTTCCTTCTTGAGATTCTCAAGGTGCGGGATGACGACCGTGAGAAGCTGGACAATAATTACCGCGTTGATATACGGCGAGAGTCCCATGAGCACGATCGAGAAGTTCTCGAGTCCGCCTCCCATGAGGGCACTGAAGAACGCGATTCCCTGATTCGCGGCAAGAAACTCACGAATGTAGTCGAGCGCGGCAAGGTTCACTCCTGGTACTGGCACATACGAGAGGAGCTTGTAGAGCGCAATGATCGCGAGCGTGAAGATCGCCTTCTTTTTGATCTCGGGATTGGAGAGGATCTTCGACAGGTTCTTGAGGACCATACACTAGGAATGAGATGAAAAAAATCCCCGATGACTACGCATCGAGGAGAGTAACGCTTCCTCCCGCCTTCTCGATGGCTTGTCGTGCGGCGGCCGAGCATTTGTGGGCCGTGAGAGTGATTTTAGCCGTGATCGATCCGTTTGCAAGGATTTTCACTCCAGTATCCTTCGATTTCGCGAGTCCAGCGAGGACCAGCACCTCCGGAGAGATATCCGTCGTTCCGCTATCCGCAAGCGTCTGGAGCAGATCGAGCGATACAAGCGAGTAGGTGTCAGGATTTACGGCCGTAAATCCTCGACGCTTCGGCATCTGCTTGAGAAGTGTCGTCTGTTCTCCGAGACGGAACTTCGCTCCGGCGCGAGCATTTTGTCCCTTGTTTCCGCGACCAGCCGTGTGTCCGCGACCGGACGAGGTCCCACGTCCGAGTCGTTGGGTCTTCTGGCGCGATCCGGGGAACGCGGAGATCTTGTTGAGTGCCATGGTGGAATAGTAAGTGCTTGCGGAAAATTAGTCTTTCTTCTCGGTCTCCTCTGTGGATGCCTCCGAGGTCTCAGGCACCTCTGCCGTCTCTTCGGTCTCCACGGTTTCGATAACCTCTTCCACTGGAGCCTCCTCGACGATCTCTTCCTTCTTTTGCTTCACGACCTTCGTGCGGGTCATGCGCTTGGTCTCCTCTGTCTTGGTTTCAGACTTGGCTGCAGCTGCCTCCTCTACGGGACGAGCCGCACGATCGGCCTCGGCGAGAGCACGAGCCTTAGGATTGGCCTGAAGGTTCTGGAGTGCCTTCATGATAACACGAACGTTCGTGATGTTATTCGGAGCTCCGTGCTGCTTGGCGAGGACGTCCTTGAGTCCCGAAACCATGAGCACCTTGCGGACGGCCCCTCCGGCAATGAGTCCGGTTCCGGGGTTTGCCGGGTGGATATAGACGCTCGATGCTTTGTACTTCGCGCTTGTGTCAAACGGAACAGTTCCGTTGACGATCGGGAAGTCGATCATGTTACGCTTCGCATTGCGGGTCGCCTTCTCGATAGCAACGACAACTTCGGAAGCCTTACCGGTTCCGAATCCGACTTTTCCCTTCCCGTTTCCGAGAACGATCGCGGCACGGAATCGCAGCTGACGACCTCCGGCCGTTACACGGGTGACGCGGGCGACCTCCAAGAGCTCCTCGCGGAATTCCTTCGGAGCCTCCTTGAAGGAACCCCCTTTCTTGCGGTCGTTACGACGATTCTCTCGTTCTGCTGCCATAGTGTGAAATGAAAAATCCTGTTAGAATTGCAGACCTCCTTCGCGTGCCCCATCTGCGAGCGCGCTGACACGACCCATGTACGGAAATCCTCCGCGGTCGAAGACACAGGAGTCGATCCCCTTGGTCTTGGCGAGCTTCGCGATCTCGAGTCCGACGGTCCGTGCCCGTTCGGACTTTGTTCCGGTCGAGATCTTGAGATCACTCGTCCCGCAAAGCGTTGTTCCGGCGACATCGTCGATAAGCTGGGCGTAGATCGCCGCATTACTCTTGTAGACGGCGAGGCGCGGACGGACGGCCGTTCCGGCGATTTTCGCACGGACGCGGATCTGGCGGCGCTTGCGTTTCTCGGTGGTAGCGAGCATAGGTTCGATTTCTTAGAGACGGTGATTATTTCTTCCCGGCGGTCTTTCCGGCCTTGCGGCGGATGTGTTCTCCGAGGTAGTGGATACCCTTTCCCTTGTACGGCTCGGGCGGCTTCTTGCCCCGCACCAAAGCGGCAAAGTATCCGACCTGTTGGCGATCGATTCCCGAGATATGGATGATGTTCTTCTCCTTCTCATCGGGGGCGATTTTGACTCCTTCCGGAGCGTTCATCTCGACCTTGTGTGAAAACCCGATAGAGAGAACGAGCTTCGTTGGAGATGCAACATCGAACTTGTATCCGACTCCTGTCACCTCAAGCGACTTCTTGTACCCGTCGGTCACACCCTCTACCATATTGCGGAGCATCGCGCGAGCGAGTCCCCAGTAAGCACGCTGTTGAGCTTCTTCGGGATTCTCGATCGAGACGATCACAGATCCATCCTCGAGGACAACCGAAGTATGTGTCGGAAGCGTGTAGGAGAGCGATCCCTTCGGCCCCTTGATGACCACGGTGCTACCATCGATCGAGCACTCTACCCCTTTGGGGAGCGCGACGGGAAGTTTTCCGATTCGTGACATGTCAGCGGTGTTTTAGTAGATTTCACAGAGAAGCTCTCCTCCGACCTTGAGCGCATGTGCCTCGTATCCGGTGACGATACCCTTCGGGGTCGACAGGATATAGATACCGAGACCGTTGCGGGACTTCTTTATATCAGAAGCACCAACATAGATACGCTGCCCGGGCGAGCTAATACGCTTGAGCGTCGGGATGTACCGGGTCTCGCGGACATCCGGGAGAGAGATCTTAATCTCTTTTTTCGCGGTCGACCCCTCGACAGCCACTACCTCATAGTCGGTAATGAACTTGTTCTTTTTGAGGATCTTAACGATATTCTCCTTGAGACGCGAGTGCGGAGCAGAAACCACTCGCAGGCGCGCCATGTAGGCGTTGCGGATTCTCGTGAGGAGATCTGCGATCGGATCGGTTACCATGATTCTTGGCTTATGATACTGATGGATGGCGGTTTACCAGCTCGCCTTGCGGACTCCCATGAGCTCCCCGGCGTTGGCCTTCTCGCGGATGCAGATCCGGCACATGTCGAATTTTCCGATGTACCCGTGCACACGTCCACACGCGCTGCAGCGGTGGTAGAGGCGGGTCTTGAATTTGACCGGAAGTCCGAGCTTCTTTCGGTGCTCTGCCTTCTTCCAGGCCTTGTTGTTCTTATCGACGATCGCGGTGCGTGCCATAGGAATGGAAATTATTAGGATCGGGTGAACGGGAATCCGAGAGCCGTGAGGAGTGCCTCGCTATCTTGGCTTCCGCGGGATTTCATCTTGACGGTGATCTGGAGTCCATGCGGCTTGACGACATCGAGCTGCGGAACTTCTGGGAAAATCGTATGTTCGCGAATACCGAAGTTGAAGTTTCCCTCTTTATCGAACGACTTTTTGGAGATACCGCGGAAGTCTCGGACACGGGGGAGAACGATCTTGATGAGCTTCTCGAGGAAGTAGAACATGCGGTCTCCGCGAAGTGTGACGGACATACCGACGACCATTCCCTGTCGCAGCTTGAAGTTGGAGATTGCCTTGCGGGACTTGAGAACCTGAGGCGCCTGTCCGGCAATGAGCGAGAGATCACTCTTGAGCGAGGAGTAGTCCTTGTGGAGCGTGACGAACGATCCGATACTCATGTTGATGACGATCTTCTCGATGCGCGGGGTCTCCATGACGTTCCCGATACCGAGATCCTTGCGGACCTGCGGGAGAATCTTGGTCTGGTAGTGTTCCTTGAACGACATGATCTATGGACGGTTAGAGTTGTTTTCCGGATTTCTTGGCAATGCGGACCTTCTTGCCTCCCTCGAATGCGTATCCGACGCGGGTCGGCTTCTTGGAGGTCGGGTCGATCGCTGCCACGTTCGAGACATCGATGGACTTCTCCATCTCAACGATCTGTCCGGGAGTCGTTCCCTGGCGTTTGAGGTGTCGCTTAACGATCCCCACACCTTCTACCACGACACGGCGACGCTCGGTGTCAACCAAGAGAACCTTGGCCTGCTTCCCTTTGTCCTTACCGGCGATAACCTGGACGGTATCTCCTTTCTTGATTTTCATATATGATCGGCGATAGATGGGCAAAACTAGATGAGTTCGGGAGCGAGGCTCGCGATCTTCTGGTATCCACAGGCGCGGACTTCGCGGAAGACCGGACCGAAGACACGGGTACCTCGGGGGTTTCCGTCGTTATCGATGATGACGCAGGCGTTATCATCGCTTCGGACGTAAGTCCCGTCTGCACGGCGGACCTCCTTGCTCGATCGTACGAGAACGCAGCGAACAATCTTCTTCTTGGCGATGTTCCCGTGGGGAAGAGCTTCCTGGACGGCAGCGATGAAGACCTCGCCGACGCGGGCGTATCGCTTCTTCGATCCTCCAAGGACCTTGATGCAGAGCACCGATCGGGCTCCGGTATTGTCGGCGACGACGACGACGGATTCTGTCTGGATCATTTGGAGAGGCGATTAAGCGACGGTTTCGATGACTTCCCAGCGCTTGAGGCGGGAGAGCGGGCGGGTCTCGCGGATCACGACCTTCTGTCCTTCGACACAGGCTCCGGCCTCGTCGTGCGCATAGAATTTCGTGGAGACTTTATACCGCTTGTGGTACTTCGGGTGGGTCTTGTAGGTATCGACCGTGACAACAACGGTCTTCTGCATCTTCGTGCTCGTGACGATACCGGTCTTGGTTCGCATGTCGGTGGAGGTTAGGCGAGTTCGGGAGTGACGCGCGAGGACTCGATAGTGCGGATCTGCGCGATATAGCGTCGGCACTCGCGGATGGAGTGGGTCTGCTTGAGTTCGTTTCCGGCCTTCTTCATGCGAAGCTCCAGGAGGAAGAGGCTCGCCTTATTACACTCCTTGGCGAGGTCTGCCGGATCGAGCATTGCGAGCTCGTCGAGGGTCTTGTACTTCATTGGAGATCGGTATTACGAGACGAGAGAACGGGTCTTGACGGGGAGTTTGGCAGCAACCAAACGGAAAATCTCTCGAGCAACTTCCGGCGAGACTCCCGTAATTTCGAAGAGTATTCGCCCGGGTTTTACCGGAGCACGGTACATTTCGAGACTTCCCTTTCCTCCTCCCATCGGTACTTCGAGGGGCTTTTTGGTGTAGGGCTTGTCGGGGAAGATCCGAATCCAGATCTTTCCTCCCTTTTGCATTTCGCGGACCATGACGCGGCGAGCCGACTCGATCTGGCGGGACGTGATGAACCCGTGTTCGACGGCCTTGAGGGCATAGTCACCGAACGACACCGTGGAACCGCGAACCGCGACTCCCTTGAGGACGCCACGCTGCGCTTTACGGTATTTCGTCTTCTTCGGCTGGAGCATATCCGTGAGAGCTTAGACAGTATATGAATGATTTTTGAAAGTCAAATGGAACTTACACCTTCATGATGTTCCCCTTGTATACCCAGACCTTGACTCCGATAGAGCCGTAGCTCGTGATGGCAGTGTCGGTCGCGTAGTCGATATCGGAGCGCAGGGTCTGCGCCGAGACGCTTCCTTCCTTGTAGGTCTCGCGGCGAGCAATGGCATTTCCATTGAGACACCCAGAGACGATAATCTTGATTCCGAGACCTCCCTTCTCCATGGTCTTCTGGATCATGCTCTTTACGACCCGGCGGTAGGGCATCTTCTTCTCGATCTGGCGAGCCACAGCATCGGCAACGAGCGTTGCGGAGAGCTCAGGCTTCTTTACTTCCTTGACCTGGATTTCGAAGGTCTTTCCCGGAAACCGCTTAGCGAGACCGTCCTGGAATTTTACGAGATTCTCATCGTCCTTTCCGAGTACGAAGGATGTCTTCGAAGTCGAGAGGATGATGACCGTCTTGTTCGAGTGGTGGTTGATGAACGTGTTTCCGAGGGGAATTCCCTTGAAGAATACGCGGATGAACTGGCGAAGCTCCGAATCAAACCGGACCTGCGCGGTGTAGTCCTTACCGGCGGCGTACCCGCTCGATCGCCAGGTCTTGGTGTATCCGATGCGGAATGCGAGAGGGCTGACTTTGTGTGCCATAGCGGAAAGAGGAAGGAAACTTTAGGAAGCGGAGAGTTCGACGCGGATGTTGGTCGTGCGCTTGAGAATGGGGTGCGAACGACCGCGCGAAATCGGCGTACCGCGCTTGTAGACGATTCCCTTCGTTACCACGAGTTCGCGGACGGAGAGAGTCTCGAGCGACTGCATGTCGTTGTGCGAGGCGTTGGCCACTGCGGAGGCGACGACCTTGTAGAGGATTTTCGCTCCCTTCTTCGGCATGAAGCGCAGAAGATCGAGCGCGTGCTTCGCGGACTGCCCGCGCACGATCGATGCAACGACGGCGAGCTTCTTCGGCGAGATACGGATGTTCGTGGCGATAGCTTTCATAGGAGTCGGATATTAGCGGTTTCCGGAGTGCTGGAGAAATCGGCGCGTGAAGGAGAACTCACCGAGCTTGTGCCCGACCATGTCCTCGGTCACGAAGACGGGCTGGTGAGCCTTGCCGTTGTGGACGCCAAACGTATGTCCCACAAATTCGGGGACGACGGTCGCGCGGCGGGCCCAGGTCTTGATGACCGCCTTTCGTCCTTGGGCGTTGAGAGCTGCTACCTTCTTCAGGAGCTTCTCGTCGATGTACGGACCCTTCTTCAGGCTGCGTGCCATGGTACGATGCTATTAGAGTTTATTGATGAGCTTTCCCTTCTTGTCGCGGATGATCCACTTGGTGGTGTCCTTGCGCTTGCGAGTCTTGGATCCAAGTGCCGGAGCTCCCCACGGGGTCTTCGGGTACTTGAGTCCGATCGGCGAGTGTCCTTCTCCTCCTCCGTGCGGGTGGTCAACGGCGTTCATCGACTTACCGAGGACGGTCGGACGGATACCCTTCCAACGGGAACGACCTGCTTTACCGATAACAACCTGGTTGTTGTCGATATTCGAGACGGTTCCAACGGTCGCGTAGCAGTTCTTGTGGACCTTGCGAATTTCTCCGGAAGGCATGCGAACCTGCGTGTACTCTCCCTCCTGAGAGATAATCTCCGCTGATGATCCTGCAGAGCGGACGGCGGTGGATCCCCCTCCGACGATGAGCTCGACATTGTAGATCTTGAGTCCGGTCGGGATGTTCGCAATCTTCATGCGGTTTCCGTCAATCGGCTTTGCCTCCTCGGCCGTAACGATCTTGTCTCCGACCTTCATGTCCTTGTGAGCGAGCACGTAGCGACGCTCTCCATCGCGGTAGACGACGCGGGCAATAAAGGCGGTGCGGTTTGGATCGTACTCGATCGTCTCCACGCGAGCCTCGATTCCCATCTTGTCCTTCTGGCGGAAGTCGACAATGCGGTACTGTCGCTTGTGTCCTCCTCCCTGGTGACGAACCGTAATTCGTCCGGCACTGTTGCGTCCTGCCTTGCTTACGAGCGGGGTCAGAAGCGGTTTGTACGGAGCGTCTCCGGAGAGCTCTTCGTACGTGAGTCCGGTCATGCCTCGACGACCGTTTGTGGTGGGGTTGTACTTCTTGATCGGCATGGTCGACTACTTTACCTTGTAAGCAAATTTTTGCAGGTCGGCGATGCGAGCACCGTCGGCGAGGGTCACAAGTGCCTTCACGGACTCCTTGCGCTTCGCGTGAATTCCGGTCTTCGTGTTGCGGAATTTCTCGCGAACCTTGATAATATTCACCTTCTCGACCTTTACCCCATAGAGGGTCTCGAACGTCTTGCGGACATCGATCTTGGTAGCAGAAGGGCTGATCGCAACGGTGTAGACTCCTGCGAGTTCGAGCCGCTGGGACTTCTCCGTGACGACGGGCTTCTTGATGATGGATGCGAAGTGCATGGTCAGCTCGGTTAGCAGTAGATTTCGGAGAGTCCCGCGAGCGACTCCTTCGTGAAGACGAGTGCATCGTACTTGAGCAGGTCGTGCGGGTTGAGGTAGTTCACTCCGATCGCCTTGACGGTCGGGAGGTTGCGGATCGCGCGGAACGCGGCCTGATTCTCGGGCATAAGTGCCACGACCCCCTTGACTACCTCCATATTGGCGAAGACGGACTTCACATCCTTGGTCTTCTCAGCAGAGAAAGATTCGATAATCTTGACCTGCATTTCGGAAGCCTTCTGAGAGAGGAGCATACAGAGAGCGAGACGTCGCTCCTTCTTGTTCATCATGAGCGAGAAGTTGCGGTCGTTGCGAGGACCGAAGGCGACTCCTCCCTTCTTGCGAACGGGCGAGCGGCTTGCTCCAGCGCGGGCATGTCCTGTTCCTTTCTGCTTGTAGAGCTTGCGGGTCGATCCGCGACGCTCACCACGAGTGAGTGTGTGTGCTACGTTGACGCGGGCGTTGGCCTGCTGGAGGAGGAGGAGGCGGTGGATGAGTCCGAGCTTGACCTCGCGTCCGAAGAACGCCTCATCGAGCTTGACGGTTCCGGATTCCTTCCCGTCGGCGGTGTAGAGTTTCGCTTCGAGTGCCATATTCATCGGTTTAGAATTCGAGGAGGAGGTAGGAGTTCCGAGCTCCCGGAAGCGGCCCCTTGAGGGCAACGACACGGAGATCCTTGTTTACGAGCTCGATCTCGATCTTCTTGAGCGTCACGCGCTCGTTACCGAGGTGTCCGTGCATCTTCTTTCCCGGCTTGGTGCGTCGGGGCTTGCGGGTACCGATCGATCCGAGTGCACGGTGAAACTTGGAACCAACGCGTCCGGGACCTCCGGAGAAGTTCCAACGCTTCATCGCTCCGGCGAATCCCTTACCCTTGGAGGTACCAACAACCTCTGCCATCTCGACTCCATCGAGAATATCGAGCGAGACATCGTCTCCCACCTTCGCATCAGCGAACTTGTCCGAGAGGCTGACCTCGCGGAGGTAGGGGGTCTTGTCATCCGATACGGAGAGTACCACGGCCTCGTAGCCGTCGGTCTCGACCGTCTTGATCTGCGCGACGGTGGTCGTTGGAATCTTGACGAGGGTCACAGGGACCATCTTCTTATCCTTGACGATACGCGTCATTTCGAGTTTCCTCGCGATGAGTCCTGCCATCGTGTCTGTTTTGAAAAAAGTACATTAGAGGTTGCGATGCGCCCTCCCGGTAGCCGGTGGTTCGCTCGCAACATAACTTCTGGGCGAAATTGCCGGGCAATTCTATGAAGAATTTTTCATGTGTCAAAAGATTTTGTTCGAAATATCCTCTTGGAATTTCCGAAATCACGCGAAATCACCCGCAATGGGGATGGCATGAAGACGGAAGGATGTCCGGAGAAAATCCGAATATTCGCAAGTGACGCGATCGCCGCACCCTGGAAAATACCCGAAGAACAACCGCGCGAATTGCTCTCCGGCGTATGATTGTGTGAAATCATCGCGCTCACGAAGACAGTCATCGCGGGGCTACCGCTGAACACTCCGCCTGGATGGAGACACCGCCGAGCGGTCCTCGCACGCATGCCGAACCACCTCCCACACCCGGTCGGCCACCTCTTCGGGCGGGAGGAGGTTGCCCCGTAGGTCTTCGCATTCCATTATCCGGTAATTCGCAAAGTACTCGGGTAGTATCTCTCGTCCAATCCGAAGGGCCGCCGCCTGGTGTGCAAGATCCCGCTCCATCAGATCGAGACCATTGGTGTGCGTACGGAATTCTTGGGACTTCTTCTGGAGGAGTTTCTCGATATTGCCCATGCCCATGGAGAGAAAGATCACGAGATCTGGACGCGGAATGCGGGCACGGTCGAATTCGAAGTCCGAAAGCCATTCGTAGAATTTCGAGAGACCTTCCGTATCACCCGCCTCTACGAACGGCACACCACGATGGATATAGTTCGAGACAGTATACCGATCGGATACGACGATGTCGTTTTCGGCGATTGTCTTGAGAATCGCATCGCGGGACGCGAGCCGATCGAGCGTGTAGAGGCTTGCCGCTACCCGTGGGTCGAGGGAGGCGGGGTCTCCGAGTCCACCATGGAGATATCGCTCCACGAAGACCGCTCCCCATGATCCGTAGGCAGGAAACGAGAGCGTCCCGACACGGAATCCTGCGCAGACGAGTCGGTGAGCAAGAAGCTTCGATTGGGTCGCCTTACCGGAGCCGTCGACTCATTCGATCGCGATAAGCATAGAAGAAACTGATACTATTTGATGCAAACTATACGCGCTGGCTGGATTTTTGCAACCAATCGAAAGACCTGGTATAATCGAGAGCAAAGCCGTTTAGACTTCCCGATCATGGATACCCTAGAAACACGAATCTCCGAACAGCTCGAAAAAACCAATGCAACCCCCTTGTCGGTCTCGAAGGAGGATGCGCTCACGATGCTCAGCCTCATTGCCGATGAGCGCGGACATATACGAAACGAGGCCGCCGCAGCCATGCGGACACTCCGAAAACAGTTTCCCCTCGCGATGTACGAACAAGCAGTGAAATTCGCAAGCAATGGGGAATTCCGGATAGATGGGGAGATCGGAGACGATGAAATACGCGGACTCGCCCTCATTGCCGGAATCGAGTACCCGGCGGAGTCCGTAATGGAAACCCCGCCGTCCAGTACCGCGGGAGATTCGGCCGCTCCGCTCCCCGGACGGAAGCCAAAGGTTGTTCCTCCGAAACCTCGCATCCGAAACACGGAGAAGCAGCGAGGGGGTCCGAACCAAAATGAAGCTGACTACGCCGCGGTGCGCGATGTCTTCTTGAATTCCATCGAGCTCGTGCCGAACCACTCGGATGCCTCCGAGACATATGATCGGATTATGTTCGCGGTCGATTGATTCGTCCTCTGGCGCAGAGACGATCGTGCACGCATCGAGGCGGTGAATATTATCAGAAAACGAAGCGAAGCTGCGGGAGAAGAGTATCCAGCATTCGTTGGAGCATGTCGAACAATCATCAAATTCCTTGAGACGGTCCGCTTCGAAAACCCGGCGCAGTAGCTTCCGGATTCTTGATTTTCGGACAAACCTGCGTATGGTATGGTTTTTCCGAAAGTCGCCATCATGGGTAAAAAGCCGTTCATCATTCACGATCCCTACTTCCACGAAGCCAAACGACTCGGGTACCGCGCCCGTAGTGTCTTCAAGTTGCTCGAGATCCAGGAAAAATTCGGCATCATCCGACCGACCGACCGGGTCTTGGATCTCGCGAGTGCACCGGGAAGCTTTTTGCAAGCCATTACCAAGATTGTTCGTCCCGACATTCCTGTCGTGGGGATCGACATCCAAAAGATCGAACCATTCGGACACGGAAACGTGAAGCTCCTGCAGGCCGATGTCAACGACTTCGAGACAATCCATGCCTTCATCGAGACACTCGGCATCACGAGATTCGACGTAATAACGAGCGATATCGCCCCCGCCACCACTGGCCACACGGGCGTGGACCAGTACCGCAGTGTCGAGCTCAACCTCGCCATCGTCCACATCGCCGACGAATTTCTGAAGAAGAACGGAACACTCATTCTCAAGGTCTTCGTCGGAGAAGATGTAAATGATCTCATCGGCCCAATCAAGGAACGCTACGCGAAACTCAAGCGATTCAAACCCAAAGCCTGCCGGGACCGGAGCTTCGAGGAGTACTTCATTTGTCTCGGGAAGAAATAATGACTGGTGCGTGCCCACGATAGCGCGACACGAAAAAGCCTCCCGAAAATAGGAGGCTTTTTTTGATTCTCCGAACTACTCTTCGATATTCTCGGAGACCTTGTCGAGACTCTCGCGCGGCTGGCCATAGGTGCGTACGCGGTAGCCGCCGAGTCGCATGTTCTCCTCGATGATGTCAAGCGGCGGCGTCCATTCGTTCGGTTGTTCTCCCACGAAGTTGGTCCCCGTCAGGAAAAACCGGATCTTACGGAAGTCATTACCGAAAACGGCCTGCGCCCACTTGACCTTGGCGTACACCGCGTGCTCCAGCGAGTGGATAGGGATGATCCCCTGCTCCTTGATGTACATGGAGTCGGCGTAGTGGTGGTCGGTGCTCCCGGACGGGAACGGGTTGACCGCCATGAGGATGGTATCGGTCTCCTTCGCAGCCTTCACGATCGCATTGATCTGCTTGCGGCTGAATGTGAATGCTCCGTAGGTGACGAGCACGATCGCGAGTTCGCGAATCTGTTTCACGTAGTCATAGAGCTTGCGCGGGTCCACCCCCACACGGGCATGCAGCGTGGTGAGTGGCACGAATCCTCGCAGAACCACGGGCTGGTAGACATCATCCACCGTCATGCTCGTAGTATTCTTGTTCACGAAGTCGAGGTCGATTCCCTTGGAGAGGAAATCCGACGAGTCCATCATCTTGTGTCGACCGGGAGAGGCGAACGCGTTGACATCGGTATCCGAGACCTTGAGACTCGCGGCGGGGATGAAAGCACCTCCCGATGTCCCTCCGATGGAGAGAAACACCGCTGCCTTGCGGCTGATCCGCAGCTCGGCGAGCATGTTTAGACAGTAGGTGAAGTTGACTCCGACGTCCGTAAATCGGGACTCCGTGGTCTTCTGAGCGGCCACGAACCCCACCGAGAACGGACAGTTGGACCCGAGCATGACGTGCGCGTAGGTAGACGAGAAAGCGAGCGTGTCCGTCCCATGCGTTACGAAGAATCCGCAGAATCTGTTGCGGGCTTCCTTGGAGAGATTTTCGTAGAACCAGCTCATGGCGATGACCACATCGGCGATGTAGTCGATCTCCATCTGCGATGAGTCGATGAGCGTGGGGAGCGAGAATGACACAATCCCGAACCGTGACTCGAGGTTACCGCCCGCGAACTGCAGCAGGTACTGGGGCGAGATGCCGGGCACGAGCTTGCCCTCGGCATTGGTGTGCATGGCAATCGTCCCGCCAGTGGCGATCATGCAGACGAGCTCTTTCTTGGTGGTGGCAGCAAGATGCTCTATCTGTTCGTGCGCCCGCAGCACGAAATCCTTGTTGATGAATCGGAGGTTGTCGAGATCGAAGGGGTCTTCGAGGTCCTGGGTCGGATTGGACTGGAGCCGGTAGAGCCGCCCCTTGGGCGCATATGGAGCACCCGGATCGAACGAGTACGGGTCGAATGTGCCATTCTCATCGAACCCCGAGGGGATATTTCCGTTCTTATCGAGAAACCATTTGACCGATACTGATCCATCGGTGGCACTTGCCAGAGTCTCGTGTTGGATTGTGGATTTTTTGGACATGGATGGGGACGATTATGAATCGATGCGGCATCATACGCACACCGGACGAGAAGTCAACGATGCGGCTATTTCTGTCCCGCCTGCTGCTCGAGCATACGAATATCTTTCTGAACTTCATCAATGATATACTCGAGGACGTTTGAGAGAATCTTCCGGCGGATGTCCGAGATGTCTTTCGCATAGAGCTCCTCGATCTTCTCGTTTACGCTGATTCGGACCTGTTTGAGGACACGGATCTGAATTTCTATGGGGTATCCCGAAATATTCTTGCGGAGGTCGGCGAGTATCTGATCGATACGAGCACGGTACGCCGTGATGAGAAACGAATTGATCTCATCAGTCGTCTGAATAAACCCGCTCTCCGAGTCGGTACCCGTCCCGGTCTCCGCTTCGTCAGCGGAAACTGGAATGGGCAAGAGAAGACATCCGGCAACAAGCAGAAATGGCACAAGGTATCGCATATGAGGGCGTTATGAAGACTGTGATGGAAGTTCCCGTTGGGCAGTCCGGGTGAATCCTCCATGCGGGATGTCGATCGTGAGAGCGAACCCTGCGTTCGGTGCGCTCTCGATGGACAAAATGCCGCCATGGAGTCGTACAATTCGATCGACAATGGAGAGACCGATTCCGATGCCTCCTCCGCCAGAGCGATTCCGAGATTTCTCCACCTGGTAGAATTTCTCCGTAAGATAGGCAACCTCGCTCGATGCAACGCCCCGACCATTATCGGCGAAGCGTACACGGTAGATGTCTTCAAGTTTCTCGAATACAACGGAGAGCGTGGAATCGGATCCGCCGTACTTGGCGAAATTCGAGTAGACATTGTGGACGATGGACACCCACTTGTCCCGGTCGAACCACATGACAAATCCAGACTGGCCAAAAAGAGCAATAGATTGTCCTGACGGGCGGAGTCCTGGTTCGTACTCGGTAGCGATTCTCCGGGCAATCCCCGCTGCATCGATATTGGACGGGCGAATAGCCGTGTCGGGCGAGTTCTCGAGCTTCTCGTACTCCATAATGGAGTTCGTAATGGACACGAGCCGGTCAATGTCTTCGCGCAGATGGGCAATCGTCTCGCTGTCCGGGGCGATTATCCCATCCTCAATTCCCTCAAGCGAACACTTGATCGCGCTGATGGGAGTCTTGATTTCGTGCGAAAGATCGGAGAGAAATTCGGAGCGGATCTTCTCTTGATACGAGAGCGATCGGTTCAGATCATTGATCGCCGAGACGAGTGCGTGAAATTCATCATTGCGGGTATAGTCAATACTGCCGTACTGTTTTTTCTTTGAAATGTTCGCGAGGTTTTGAATGATCGAACGGATGGGGAGGAAACTGACACGGACCCAGATATACGCGATCGCGATAATCAGTACAAAAAGTGCAATATTTACAAGCAGGATCGACTGGAGAATACGGAGCACGAAGACACTCTCCGGCGTATCTCCTCGCAGGACCGAGAATGTAGACAGACTGTCAACGAAATCGGATACGGCCGTGAGCGAGACATAGCGTTCGATCGTGTCGGACGACACACCGATACGTCGCAGCGATTCGAGCAACGGAGGATCCGTAATGGTAGGATTGACCGAGAATTCCTCAAGCGACTGGGAGAGAGCGGAGAGGTCATTCATAACCATCACGTATTCCCGGATTGTCGCATCATCGAGGGTCTTGTTATTGAGGAGCGAGGAAATGACCTCGAAATTGATTTCCGGATTCCGCTGTTGGACACTCTCCAGATAGTCAGCGAAGTAGCGCGTGGTGAAGAACTGGAGCGCGGCGATATTGACCCCGACGACGAGCGTAAGCGCGAGGAAGAGGAAGATGAGGAATTTGTGGGCGAATTTCATGGCACAGGATT
>DDBV01000030.1 GCA_002335145.1 Patescibacteria group bacterium UBA2023 | reverse complement strand
GGTTCGTCTATTTCTCGCTGCTCGGGCGGATTATCCCCTCCCCCCCTTGCCAATGTCCACTCTGCCCGCTGTCGAGTACTGGCTGCTTGTACCGGATTGGTTCGTCTATTTCTCGCTGCTCGTGCCAGTCGTGTGTTGTATCGTTACGATTTCGTTCACCCTGTCGTTGCGGCGCATATCGCGCGATATCATGGAGGCCACGCAGCACGAAATTCCCGCCGGAGCGGGGAACGCGCGCTATCGGGACTAGGCCCGGAATGTGGTATCGAGAACGAGGAGCTTCTCCTCCACGTAGTCGCGGATCGCGTAGCGCACTCACTCGCGGCCGAATCCGGAGTCCTTCACTCCGCCGTAGGGCATGTTGTCGGCGCGGAAGCTCGGCACGTCGCCATGCACCACCCCACCCACATCCACCTCGTCGAAGAGCTTCCATACGTGCGGGAGCGTATTGGAGAATACGCCGATCTGCAGACCGAAACGGGAGGTGTTGATCTCGCGCACGAGCTCGTCCCAGTCCGAGAACGGCGCGAGCACGGCGATGGGACCGAATGCTTCTTCGCAATTCGCCTTGGCGGAAGCCGGAACTCCCTCGAGCAGCGTAGGTGCTACGATGGTATCCGAAAGTCGCTTGCCGCCGGCGAGCAGCGTGGCCCCGGCCGCCACGGCCTCTTCGGTCCAGGCCATGATGCGATCGGCGTTCTTGCTGTCTATGAGTGGTCCCACGAACGTGGCCTCGTCACGCGGATCCCCGACCCGGAGCTTGGCAATCTCCGCAACGAGACGGTCGCGGAACTCGGAATACACGCTCTCGTGGCAATAGATCCGCTGGACCGAGATACACGATTGGCCAGCTTGGTAGTATGCGCCGATCATGAGTCGGGAGAAAACGTGGTCCCAGTCGCGCACATCGGAGTCGATGACACAGGCGGCATTGCCGCCGAGCTCCAGCACCACGCGCTTGGTGCCAGCCGCAGTCTTCATACGCCATCCCACATCGGGCGAACCCGTGAACGACAGAAGCGCGACACGCGGATCCTCCACGAGCTTCTGCCCGACAGTCCGGTCGCACGGTACCACCGAGAATGCCCCCGCGGGCCAGCCGGAATCCTGCACGATCTCCGCGAGCCGCAGGAGCGACAGTGGCGTGGATGTGGCAGGCTTGAGGACGATCGGGCAGCCGGTCGCGAGTGCGGGCGCGATCTTGTGCGCCGCGAGATTGAGCGGAAAATTGAACGGCACAATGCCCGCGACCACCCCCACCGGAAATAGACGCGTAAGAGCGAATCGTCCGCGCGACATGCTCGTGATACCGAGGTCGAATGTCTCGCCATAGAGCCGCTCGGCCTCCCCTATCCCAACTTCGAACGTGGCAATACAGCGAGCCACCTCCACACGAGCTTCACGAATGGTCTTGCCATTCTCGCGACAAAGGAGCTCTGCGAGCTCATCGCGGACGACAGAGAGTCCCCGGACGATATTCCGCAATACATTGGCACGTTCTCACGAGCTCATGGCGCGGGTTGTTGGGAGCGATGCGTGTGCACGGTCGAGTGCGAGATCGATGTCGGCATCTCGACCGAGACAGACGGTATCAACGAGTGTCCCATCATACGGGAACCGCACCTCGTACGTGACTCTGGTATCGATCCATTCTCATCAGACGTAGAGCTTCTTCATGGGGAAATATTATTACAAGCTGAATCGAGATTAGTCTACCTCCGGCGGATACTCGAAGACAAGATCAATGAGATTTACCCCCGGCTCTGCGATGAGACGCTCAAGTGTCGGGGCAAAATCATCGGGGTGATCCACCCGGTAGCCACACGCTCCGAAGGATTCCGCCATTTTCACGAAGTCGGGATTGCTGAAATCGAGTCCCCATGATTCAAGTCCCATCATCGCCTGCTTGATCTGGATCATGCCGTAGGCCGAGTTGTTCATGACGATCACGGTAAGATCGAGCCCGAGGCGCACAGCCGTTTCAAGGTCTCCAAGATTCATGAGAAGTCCTCCGTCCCCCGTCACGCAGACGACACGGCGGTCGGGGTGAAGCATCTTCGCCATCATCGCAGCAGGAAGTCCTGCTCCCATGGTTGCGAGCGCGTTGTCGAGCAAGACGGTATTCGGCCGGTACGCGGGGTAGTTCCGAGCGATCCAGATCTTATACCATCCGTTATCGAGCGCGATGATATCGTCTTCCCCCATTGCTGCCCGGAGCTCCTCCACGAATCTCCTCGGCCCCATAATGGAAGCTCCGTCTTCTTTTTTTCTCGTTCATGTGCGTTTTGCGAGTGCGCGCGAACGAATATCGTATATCCGCGAAAAATCCCATCCGGATGTATCGATCGTCGCTTCATCGAGACGCCAAAACGTATTGGCAATATCCCCCACGACCTCAAGTGACGGGAAGTACACATCGTCCACACGAGCGGGGGAGAAATTCACATGGATCACGTCTACTTCTCCGGAGACGAGTACGCTCGCGGGCTTCTCAATGACGTCATACCCGACAGCAAGAATAAGATCCGCCTCGGCGATCGCCTCATGCAGGTCGTCACCGGACGTGAGTGCGGCGGTCCCGAGGCACTGAGGCAGCCGCTCGTCTACCACTCCCTTGCCCATTTGCGAAGTGAAAAATGGGACATTATACCGCTCGATGAACTTCGTGAGGTATTTAGTGATACGTTTGCGATTGGCTCAGGCCCCCACCAGGATCACGGGGCGATGAGCACGCTCGAGTCGAACGACAATCTCGGCGAGCATCTTGTCGTCTATGCCGGGACGCCGGACTTTTTGCGGCGGGAGGATAACGGACTCGGGAGTTTCGTCCCGGGCAATGTCTTCCGGGAGCTCGATATGTACAGCTCACGGACGCTCGTCCTCGGCTATGCGAAAAGCATTTCGCAGCAATGCGGGGATTCTCGAAGCGTCCGGTACCGTCGCACTGGACTTGGTAATGGGTCGCATCATATCCACCACATCGATGATCTGGAAGTAGCCCTGTTTGGAACGGCGGATCGGTTTTTGTCCCGTAATAACGAGAACGGGTGTCCCAGCGAGCGTAGCATGTGCAACTCCCGTGACCATGTTGGTAGCACCAGGACCGAGCGTGGCAAGCGCAACTCCTGGCCGGCCAGTGAGTCGGCCGTAAGTAGCAGCCATAAAAACGGCCGTCTGCTCGTGGCGCGTAAGCACGAGACGGATATTCGAACGCTTAAGCGAATCGAGCAGATCGAGATTTTCCTCTCCCGGTATGCCGAAGATATATTCCACTCACTCAGCTTCAAGGCATGTAACGAACAGATCAGAGGCTTTCATGAAAAAACGATAGGAAATGTCCTCCATATTCGCATGCAGGTATTAACAGACGATTAAACGCCACCGGACGAAAAACCGACCCCCCGGATGGAAGGTCGGTTAAGGGAGGTATTGACGGGAAGGTTTATTCGACCCAGAAGTCTCCTTTTCGATCGTACTGCTCGTAGACCTGCTCAATCACTTCGAGATCTTGCTCGTATATATCGTGGTCATCTCCGAGGAAAACCGGCTCGTACTCGCGCATGGTCTGGGCGATCTTGAGAAGGTCGCTTCCGTCATGTTCGGAAATAGTTTTTTTGAGAGCTTCTACATAGCGCATGAGGAGATATGCCTTGCTCATAGAGTTGGGTCAGCGGAGCCATCCATCGGCATCGTCTACAGCTTCCACGATATGGCGTCGTCCATTGCGATCGTTATATGTAACGATGTAGGGAATATTCACGGCGGGCTTGTTTGCATACTGCACGAGAATCACTCCTCCTCGATTCTTGCCCGAGCGCGAAGGTGTGGGGAAGAGCGTCTTTATGGAGAAAACTTCGAACGAATCCTGATCATCGAGCGTTGGAGTGCGGTCGCCACTCCCAACGACCGAGACAATATCGGCCCCGTCCGGCGTGTAGAATCGGACGTTTGAGAACATGGGGAAGAAATTGTAATCGAATTCTTCCACGATACGGCGATACAGATCGCTCGCTCCGTTGGCGTAGATCCAGTTGGCTCCGGATACCTCGGCAATGGAATCGATAAAATCTTGATCGTAGTCGATACCAACGCCGACAAATGTCGTATTAATCCCCTTTGCTGATGCATCGGCGATAAGTCGGCTGATAGAAGAAGTGCTCGTGTCACCAACGGTCGGCATCGCATCGGTCATGAAAATTATGCGCGTCTCGACCTCGGGATCGGTCTCATCGGCAATAAGACTGAGAGCCGCTTGATATCCGGCAACCATGTTGGTTCCGCCCTGCGGGGAAACCGTCCGGATGTGGGATTTGAGGGTTTCGCGATTGATTTCAGACAGTGGCTTGAGCGGATGACGCACGTACGCCGAGTCGTCGAACGTCACGATCCCGATTTCATCGTCCAAAGAAAACGCGTCAATCATGCGAGCGAACGTCTCATTGGTCACGTTCATCTTGGTCTCCAGACGGAATGACTCTTCGAACATAAGCGCGAGCAACGCACTATTCCCAGAAAGACAGACATCTGTACTCTTGCGGTAGACTTCTCCCGAGGCACATTCAGCAGAGTTCTGCTCAAGATCGGACTCGGTGATTGGAAGAGCAGACCCCATGCTCCCACTCTGATCCATTACCAGCACGAACCGTGCTCGCTTACGGGTGTAGTCGGAGGTATCGATATTTGAGCCGAGAGCGATCTGCGTCCAGTACTCCCGAGTGTCGGTCAATGGATTTTTTATGTACGCATGATCGAGGAGTGGACAGAATTCATCGGTACATTGCCCACTCGGTCGCTGGAAATAGTAGTCGGAAAAAATACCATTCTCATTGATTGCGTCAGCATCAACTGGTATCCCCGCGAGGATCTTATCGCGGGTCGCCTGGAATGTCTGGGATCCACCCACAGCATAGCCGATTGTCCCATCATCAGACGAGACCTCGGCGGAAGATGTGTCATCAAATCACATATCACCGGACAAGTCCTCCCCAAAGATGTCATCGAGATAGACATCCTCTTCGGGCATATCTGGACCATTATCCCAGAGGTCGGTCTTTAGTGTGGATAGGGCGCGTTCGACAAGAGCGAAAGAGAAACTCCTTGAGGCCGGAACATAGAGGTTGTCATTCACATTATTGAGGAGCATCGTCGACTCGGACGCATCGAGTACTCCATAGTTTATGAGCGTATCCATGAAAACCGTCACGGAAGCACCAGACCCCTGGAAGGCTCGAGCTTGCTCACTCAAAAGTCGTGCCACGATGAGGATCATCTCGTACCGCGATACGGTATCATCGGGACGAAACGATGTATTTCTCAGAGAGAAAATTCCGGATCGCGCGAGCGTGCTGATATACCCACATCCCCAGTCGGACGCCAGAATGTCGGAGTAGAGACTTTCGCACTGGGCGGGAGTATCCGGAGACAGATCATTCATAACGGCCTTCAGTCGGTAGATGATTTTGGCCGTTTCTCGACGAGTGATGGTCCGATCGAGTTCGTAGTCTGCGAGATTATCGTGATGATTAATGATCCCAGCCGAAGCGATCGCTGAGACATCGGTCGTAACGAGAATAGGGACTGTTTGAGCAAAAACAGCATGACCAAATGTAAGACATGGTATCGCCAAAGCGAGGATTCACGCTGTCAGTCTGGTCCGATATGTACAGGACATGGGGAAGAAGTGATGAATAAGGACTTTCTGCATGCATGTGTATGCTACGGACTCTGCCGCATTCGGCAATACCCGGCATGTGAAGTTTTCGTGAATTTTTCGTGAAGAGTATGTGAAGATAGCATCTGAAAGCCATAAGTATGACATAAGAGCACGGAGCCGCGCACAAAAAGCTCGGACATCCCCCCACTATCACATACCAGTGCGATCTTTCTCGTGCCCCGATCGACATCAAAAAATCTCGCCTATGTGAGGAATGTACGCATTGACGATCGAGTAAAGGATTTGGCAATTCCCCGCCATGACTCAATTCTCATCGCGTTTGGTAGCCATACTCGATGACTCTTCGACACTCAGATCAAATCCCGCAGGAAAACTCTCCGGAAAATCAAAAAACCCCACTCGCGCGGGGGTTTGAATTGGAATGGTTCGGGATGAGGGATTCGAACCCCCGAATGGCGGAGTCAAAGTCCGCTGCCTTACCACTTGGCGAATCCCGAAAACGGGCGCATTATAAGGATTTTCGAAAATTTGCAAAAGCAAGAACGGCAAATATGTCTACCGACTCTGGTCCGAGAGGAGGGCAACGAGAGTTGTTTCGATCCGATCGTATGATGACCGGGTACGGGAGTCCTCATGGATCGACCGATATACGAGCGTATCGATCACGGGGACGAGTTCAAAGGCTGGGTCGAGAAATTCTCATTGAGGAATATTGACATGGCCGAGCTTCTCGTAGACGCGAGCATTAGCAGTCTGGTGGTCGCCGCCCGTCTCCGGAAGCGGTACAATGCACATGCGTACATCGAAGAGTGAAAGCTCGGCAAGGATCGTGGCACTCCCCCGAACAATGGCTACATCCGCCCACTGGTAGAGAGAGACGAGCTCCTCTGGAGGTGCGAACTCCATCGCACGAACACCCACGGATTCAAAAGCCTCGCGATAGTGTTCGTTCTTCGTGCCAAGCAGGACAATTGTCTCAAATCGCGAGAGCAAATCGGGTGTAGCAAGCAGCCGATCGAATATTCGACTCGATCCCTGACTTCCGCACTGCACGAGCAGACGCACGGGACGGGAAGTATCGTAGTGTTTTGTGCCTCTCTGAGCCTGGAGGTATACGGGCGAGAGTATTTGCCCCACCACCTCCACAGATGACCCAGAAAACCACCGCTTCGCTTCATCGAAACCGAGGAATACCTGTCGGGAGAATCGCGCCACAAGACGATTCGCGAGTCCGGGAACCGTATCCGATTCATGCAACAACACCGGGATACCCATGAATCTCGCGGCGAGAGCGACTGGCAAAGAGACGTACCCCCCTTTGGAGAATACAACCCTCGTACCGTAACGTCGGAAAATAAAAAGGGCCTGAAAGAAGCCAAAAATATTTTTCCAGGGGTCTACGAACGTCCGGATTGAGAGATACCGCCGGAGTTTGCCGGCATAAACCACATCGAAACGAATTCTGTCAGCTCACGCAATTCGCTGCTCAAGCGAGTCTTTTTCTCCGATCCAGTGCCAAGACCATTCCGGATGAATGGACGAAAGACTCCGATAGAGTGATGCGAGGGGTGTAACATGCCCGCCCGATCCGCCTCATACGAGAGCGATAACGGGAGCGGTCTCGGGATTACCGGAGTTCGTAAGCTCCATGGGGGTGTCGGATAATGATGTTTTGAAATTCGAGTTCTATCAGCCTCGTGCTGAGAATGGAGAGTTCGACATCGAGTTGCTCAGTGAGTGCGTCAAGTCCTTTCTGTCCGTCACGAAGAGTCTCCACAATACGACGGTCGAGTGGATCGGACAACTCCGGAGGAGAAGTCGCACCAGCACAAGAAATATACTTCATACCGAACGAATGGAGAATATCGTCCGGGCTGGTGGCGATCGATGCTTCAGATCCTCGTGCGAGCGTGTTGGTACCGACACTCGAATCCCGAAAAACATCGCCCGGAAGAACGAACACGTCCCGTCCGAAATCATTGGCGAGCCGTGCTGTGATAAGCGAGCCGGAACGTGCGGCCGCTTCGGTTACGAATACCGCATCCGATAATCCAGCGATCGTTGCGTTCCGAATAGGAAAGCTATAATTCGTCCCCTTGGCACCGAGCGGAAACTCCGAGATCACCGCTCCACCGGATTCTACAATCTTACGATAGAGTGGCGCGTGCGATACTGGATACGCCACATCGATTCCAGTCCCGAGAACTGCAACAGTCCGGCCGCCAGATTCAAGCGTGATCGTATGAGCGAGCGCATCTACCCCATACGCTCCCCCGCTCACGATCACGATATCCGCATCAACGAAAGTGGGAATCCATTGTCGCAAGACCCGCCCTGAATAGTCGGTCGGGGTGCGAGTTCCGATGATCGCGAGCATCGACCCGGCGGAAAGATCGCCTCGAACGAATAAAACCGTGGGGGAAGTCGGGAGTTCCGCGAGACTGAGCGGGTATAGTGAGCTTCATTTTGCAACCGGACGGACTCCGAGCGACTCGAGATCGCAGCGAAATCTCTCGGAATCGAACCGCTCCCGAGCCAAAAGAATCTGGTCGGCACGATCCTGCTTGATACCGAGATGGCTCAGGATACCACAATTACATGAATCGAATACGCTCGATGGATCCTCTCAGGCACGGAGTAATTCGCGCAGATTCGCCTGACTGAAGCCGACCTGCAGAAGCAATGCAAGCGCGAACGATCGACTATCCATGCAGTGGTAACTGAAAAAAGCGGTCGAATTCGCGGAAGACATCGGATCGGTCATCGAGGATCAGGTGTCTCGCTCCTGCTGTTCTTAGAGCCCGAGAGAACGCTTCGAGTCGTGCATGACGAATGGAGGCGAATCGCTTGCGAGCATTTTTGTTGTTCGATGAGAGCACGAGATCATGACCTCGCACATCCACGAGATGGTGTACCCCGGATATGTCGGCCAATCACTCGAATGCATCGAGAATCGTAACGAACACAATGTCGTTCTGTTGAGCAAGAGCCCGAAGGGTACGAGTGTCGAGCTGTTCGATCTCATCGCAAAACACGAACACGAGCGAGTGAACCACGCGCATGCGCCGCAAATGCGCAAAGAAATCCGAGAGATCGCCGAGTGCTTTGGATCCATTATCCACACGAGACTCTTCGAGCATCTGTTTTGCAAGAAGACGGTTCGATTCTCCTCGAAGTGGAGGAAGGGTCCGATCTACTCGGTCCCGATATAGCACTACCCCGTACGGATCTCGATTTGAGACACATGCTTCGGAGATGGCCCAAAATGCCTCGAATGCTGTTTCGATTTTCGTTCGCGATCCACTCGCAATCCGCATACTCGCGCCTACATCGATCCCGAACCATACCGGCATGGCTCGCTCTTCTCGAAACCGTTTCACATGAACATGCCCGGTGCGGGCAGAGGTTTTCCAGTCTATGGCACGCACATCGTCTCCCGGAAAATACTCCCGCAAATCGCTGAACTCTATGCCGCTTCAGTGGATTTTACTGCGGTAACGCCCGGAAAGGAGCGATGCGAACGAGCGAGATGACGTGATTTCGAGGGTTTTTGGTTTCTTCGTCATAAGGCGAAGTATACCCGAATCCGTATGAAAACCAATCATAAAAAGACTCCCGGATTCCGGGAGTCTTTTTATGTCGAGAGCACCGACAAGGAAATTATTGCAGGAGTCCGTCGAGCAGCTCCTCTCCATCGTTGCCACCGGCAGAGTCGAGCTGTTCGAGCCATTCCTCGACCGATGTGTAGACTTCGGGCTTGATGATCGGAAATGTTCCGAAAGATGAATCATAGTACCCGCTTACCTGAAACGAAAACGGAATGGATTCGAGATTTCCGAAGGCGTATGCGGGAATCTCGCTCTCAAGATCGAACGAGTAGGTCGAACGATTGTCGATGAGTTGGTAGGAAGTCGAGAAGAGCCGCTCGTCATTGTAGCGGGCAACGAGATCAATATGGGAGCGAAGATTCGCAATTCCTTCAATCGAGAAGGTCCACTCCTCCCCTGCATAGTCCGACCCAGATGCTCGAAGATCGAACTCGGCATCGGTCCAATCAAGGGTCATATCGAATCCTTCGGCGATGGATGCTTGAATATTGTAGCGGTCACGGTCCATGTCGATCGAGAGTGTATTGTTTCCAGCATGCCCTTCTTCCTTTAGTCGCATGGCGAATACGAGAGACTCGTTTGCATCATCGTAGCCGAGCCGAGCGTATCCGTCAGATCCATCGATCGCGGACGAGAACGGACGGTAGAGCTCACCCTTGCCATCGACTTCGCGCCAAACGACCCCAGGAAGCATCGTGAGTCGGGAGGAATTCTCGGAGTTGAGATCCTCTGAAGAGATATACGGCATTTCTCGGATGATTACCTCGGAGACATCGTTCACGGCCTCAGGATTAACTGCGAGAAGATAATTTCCCTTCGCATTCTTGATGACCGGCATGAGAACCGAGACATCCGAGAGCGAATGAATGGCTGCATCGAGGGCACGGACCGCATCGAACATGGAAGGCATAGATCCATTCACGGTGTTTATCGGCAGTCGGATGGTCTTACCGCGGAGGCTCTCCTCAAAAAGCCGGACGGAATCCTGCTCGGTAGAAGTGAATCCTGCGCCAAGATCAATGGAAAGCTCCCGGACAGTCACATAGACTCCGCCCTCCTCCGAAAAGGACTTCACGGTGAGGTCTCCCTGCGCGGATACAGACTTGCCGCGTAGTTCTTCGGGGAGGAGTTCATTTTCCTTGAAATCGAGCGTGTAGTCGAAGTCGAGATCGACACTTTGTTCTCCTCGCAAGAACGAAAGAATGCTCGTGTATGAATCATAGGCAATCGAAACATCGACGAGAGATGACGTGAACGAGACATCGGCAGATCCGGTCTCCTGATAATCCTGAGTGATGTAGGGACTGACCCATTCATCCCACGCGTCTACGAACACCCGCTGCATCGAGACCATGCGATTCTCGACCTCGAGACGCTCTGCATCAGACACATCGTAGCGAGCAGGGTTCTTTGCGTAGGCTCGGAGGAATGTCACATCGGACTTATAGCTCCGCAAGACATCGCGGATGCGAGCAAGATAGTAGTCTCCCGATCCTGCCCAGACTCATTCATAGGAGAGCGTATCTCCGTAGTCCGGATGCATGGCAAAATCATCGTATTCCATAGAGTCGTAGACCGCCGAGAGAGCTTCCACGTACGCATCACGCTGATCATAGAAATAGTCTGCGGCGGGAGTTCCGGCATCATCGAAGATTGCAAACTGAGAATCATATCCCTCAGCTACAACCTCGAGGAGTCTCGGCTTGATAGCAAGGAGCTTCTCTACGATCTTCACATCCCTCGTGACGGGAACGACAGAGACATCGGATACCGAAGTGGAAATATCGGATGCGGCAAGGGACGGCATCGGGACAGCAAGCATGACCGAGAGTCCGGCAGCGACAACGACACGGACGAATTTCGAACGCATGGGAAAAAATTAGAAAATGGCGGTGGCAAGTATACCGCAGATACCAGGACATGGCAAATAGATTCTCTCACGAAGAAACCCCTCTCTCCTAAATCCCGTCCGAAAATGCATCTTCATCCCCATCGGTACGGGCATCACGACGACGAAGATCGATAGTTCCCCGCTTCGAGAGTGCGACCGAAACCGCTTCATCATCGGTCTTACTCTCTTGAGACGGAGCGTTTTTCTCCAAATGTTCCCGCACAACATCTTCAAGTGTCGCGAGCAGTCGTTCGTACGGCGTTGTCTCTGGCTCCGGTTCCGGCAGACGATTCTCGTCCACCGCTTGCTGGATTCATTCGATGACCCCATAGGGGGTAGTGGCCCCAGAAAGCTCGAACTCCGCCCCCTCCGCATGAGTCCGGAGAATGACATCGGCCCGCCCAATGAGCGAGTCGAACATTCCCCCCTCCATGACTTCCAGTCCGGATATATCGTGGTATTCTATGTGTTGCGTCCGCCGACTGAAGAGGCTCCAATCGAGATCCACAAGTCACCCGGACGTCAGAATCCAGACATCATTGTACCAATCGAATATCCGATACATAAGAAAAACGTAGACCCCCGAAAACAGGTACGCGAGGATCTCCGGCCGGACATAGGACGCGAAATGGAAGAGATCGGCATAGTAGCAATAGAATGGTACGAGTACGCCGAAAAACGTCCACACGATAATATCATCAAGAATGGAGAAGGTGTGCCGGTGGTAGACTTCCTGCACCTCTTCTTCTCCAGCGTATTTCGCGAAAAACCAGGCATCGAAGGCGTTCATGTTCGGTGGTTATTCGAGAAGGCGGACGTGCCACAGTGTCCCCTCGGGCAGTACCTCATCGAGAATCCAGGGATTGAGCATCCGAAACCCGGCATACGATATGCCCTGCTCCCGTACCCATGCACGTAGGTCGGTACCTCCTTTTACTGCCACTTCTCGAGTATCCGGGAGCTCGAACTGCGATCCGAGTTCGGACTGGTCATAGAGGCGGTTTTTGTTTTCGAGCACGTATTTGATAGCGAGAATCCGGAATACGTACCGACTCGTCTCCTCGTTGAGATAGAGATCATAGTACGAGCTCGTCGCTTGGGCAGCAATATCACGCTCGAGGCCATTCTCCCCACGGTTATAGGCAGCGGCTACGAGGGTCCAATCATGGAAACGTTCGTAAAGATCGAGTAAGTAGGCGATGGCGGCATCGGTAGACTTCTCGAAATTGAACCGTTCATCGATCCGATCGTTCACAATGAGTCCGTAGCGGCGGGCGGTATCCGGGATAAATTGCCAAATCCCGGCAGCACTCGCTGACGATACGGCGTCATTCTTGAGCGCGCTCTCGGCGATGGCGAGGTACTTGAAGTCACCGGGGACTCCCGCATCTCGGAGTCGCTTCTCTATATGAGGAATGTAGAGGGGTTCACGCTTGTGGTAGAGTCGGACCTGGTAGACGCTGTAAAGCGTGACTGAGAGTTCCCGCTCAAATTTTTCCTTGGTGTAATAATGCGGTTCATCTATCGGCATGGGCTCCCCGGCGAAATTCACCTGCGAAAGTGGAACAATGGACTCTATGTCGACGCTTGGGTCTGCCGTAAGCCAGCTCGCTCCGAGGAATGCCACGAGCATGCCCGCGGTAAAAAGCACGATGCCTGCGACCGCCGCGGAAACCGGAGAGAGAGGAATGTATTGTCGCATGGCGCAAGCATACTCGGATACACGGTTTTTTCAATCATGAAAAACGCCCCAGAGGGCGTTTTGAGATTACTTTCGGAGATTGAGCTCAGCAAGGATCGTTGTGTATCGCTCGGGGTTCTTGCGCTTGAGGTAGTCGAGAAGACGACGACGCTTTCCGACCATGAGCATAATTCCACGGCGAGAGTGATTGTCCTTCTTGTGGATCTCGAGGTGAGTCTTGAGCGACTCGATGCGCTCCGTAAGGATAGCAATCTGCACCTCCGGCGATCCGGTGTCCCCCTGATGGGTTG
Source organism: Patescibacteria group bacterium UBA2023 (assembly GCA_002335145.1). GTDB lineage: Bacteria > Patescibacteriota > Gracilibacteria > BD1-5 > UBA2023 > UBA2023. Next base: position 1,473 of record DDBV01000030.1, on the reverse strand, counting down.
CGAATTTGGTGATGACGTCCTTTTTTTCCTGTCTTTTCATAGAAGTGGTTTAGGTGATGACTCCCGCCGGAAAAGACACCAGCAAAAGGAGAGTGGGGACATGATAGGAAAGAGTGAGCGAAAAGCAAGAGATTTTATAGAAGAAAACTCCCTTTTTCAGGGAGTTTTCAAGACCGAACATACTGCTTTTTCGGAATTACTTGGCAACCGAGAGGCGGCGGACTCCGAATACAATTGCAGCCGTAATAAGAAGGGCCATGAGAACGATGAGCGACTCCTTAGTTCCGGTCGCAGGGAGAACCGTCGGCTCAGCCGTAACAGCCGCTCCGCTCGCGGTCTCTCCGGACATAGTGTCCCCGGACATTGCCATCTCGGGTCCGGCAGCATTCAGATTGGTGACATGCTCGGGAATGCTCGCAGCGGTCGTGAATTCACGGAATCCCTTTACCCCATCCTCAACGGTATTTCCGTTGGCATCGGTGGCCGATACGACCGTGACCGAGTAGCTCGTGATCGGCTCAAGATCGGCAACGAACGAGACGACAGCAACCGAGGGGTCGAGCTCGCTCTTGCGGACGGACTCGATCGCGATGTTCGCATTGTCGGAAGTCTTCACGATACGCAGGACAATCTCATCATCCGAGAGTGCCGCACTGAATCGAATATCCATGGTACGAACGTCCACGACAGACGCATCGACAACAGAGAGACCATTCGCAACCATGCCGGTGGCATCGGAGAAGTTTACCGATACTTCATCCGAGAAATTATCGGACTCATTCTTCTCGAGATCCACTCCTACGAGCGCGAAGTAGTAGGTAAGGGTCGGGTCGAGTCCTTCGATCGTGGTTCCGGTACCGGAAATTTCATCCGTCTCGCTCGCGTACTGAGCATTGTCATCGGAAGAAAGTGCCACGGAGGTCGGACCGTATTTGACAATGTATCCAGCAGCACCTTCGACAACATCCCACTCAAGCGTGACCGATCCGGTCCCGACAGAGGCAACGCGCGGAGCCGACTGGACAGGAAGGTAGGTTCCTTCGACCATCTCGTCGAGACTTGTCTTCATCGAGGAATCAACCATGACTCCGGTCTGGGAAGACTCGCCAGACGAGGTCATCGCACCGGACATCGACACCTCTTGGGCCGATGCAGAGACTGCGGCACTAGCAAGCAGGAGAAGACCTGCCGTCGTGACCGCGAAGACGCTTCGTTTCATAAGAAAACTGGCGTTAGAAAATTATATTTGAGTCGTTTCTTGCGAGTAAACTCATGTCTCAAGTATATACCATATGCGGCCACGGAGCAAATTTTTCCTCCATGAAATCCGAAGGAACCTCCGAAAAACATGATATTGCTAGGAAACATGAAAATGTCCATGCGTGCAGCCACCTATGGATGGTTCCTGAGCGAAAACGAAAAGGGCTTTTGAGCTTTCCTCTTGTGACCCACAAAACATATGGCACACTTTCC
>DDBV01000033.1 GCA_002335145.1 Patescibacteria group bacterium UBA2023 | reverse complement strand
CATCTCTGAGTCGGGGACATCAGAAGTATCGGGGGGGGACGTATCGGAACCGGGCGTTGCTACCGGATGCCTCTTCAAAATATGCACAGGTGTCTCCGTGCCATTGGCACTCTTAATATGAAAGACAGTAGAAACGTCTCCGTCAGGATGACTCTCTGTGAAAGCAAAGCCGATCGTGTCTCCTGGGGCAAGGGTAACACTCTCGCCGGGGACCTCTTTTCTCCCGGAAAAGATATGAATACTGGTGCCGGGGGCTTTCTCGGGAAGAATCGTTGTTCCATCGAATGCAATTCAGGCGGTAGCAAAGGCGCGGACGGCGGCATCGCTGATGATTTGCCCCCCTTCGACTCCAGTGTCAACCGCGTATGCTGTGGTATAATCCCCAGTGTACTGGGTGCCATTAGAGAGATTATATCCGAAGGAATCGGCGAACTCGGGAACATCGGGCTGACTCGGGCCGGATACCGAGGCTATACGCCGATACTCCTCGGTCGGCCCGGACTGACTCATTCCATCAGGGCGTTTATCGCGCGAAGTGGCTCCACCGTCCAAGGTAACGGACGGGCCTCCCTGTCCCAAGGCTCCGTACTTGTCGGCCGCAGCCGCAAGCTCGGCTCCTGCCAAGCCTTTTTGCTGTTCCATGGCAAATCGGTGCCTTTCTGGATGCTTCGAAAGAGCATTGATGATCCTCTGAATATCGGAAATATTCTCGCCACTCGTTTCGACCGACTGCTGACGCTCTGGAGACATAAAGTTGATATGTAAGTATATAGTATTATTTGGTGGGGTCCGTTCGATCTCGCTAGATCCCTGTGTTGATCAGAGCGTGTGCTTGCGCCATTTCTTCAGCTCGCTCGCGCTCCTCTCGCTCCCGCATGGCGGACATGGAGGCATTCAGACGCTCCTGTATCTCCTGCTCGGCCGCGAGGTTATTCGCCTCTATCGCTGCCAGCAGATCGCGCTCATGCTGTTGAATAATCAAAATGATTTCCTCCTGGTACCCTGGAGAGAATTGACTAAAATTCTCGAGGTAATAGCGTTTCGAGTCTTCATCGAGAAGGGGCGTATGCTCAATAACCGAGGCGAACATGGTAGGATCCATACGGTATTCCGATGAATGAAAAGATAGAGTGTTGGAGGGAGTGCCAGAACCAACTCTTCTACGATATCACATGATTCTCCAAAACACAAAATACAGAAATGCCGGCACAAAAAAAGAGGGCGCACATACGCCCTCACGGGTATCATTCGTCCAGACGGTGATTACGGTTTATCGCACAGAACCCCGTACAAGAGCCTCAAGCTCGTTTGCAACGAGCTCAAACTGAATACGCTCCGTACGCAAAGGATCGTCCTCCGAGAGAGACGAGAAAAAGCTACGAATCCGCACGACTGCATGAATAATCAAGAGGATCGGCACATCGCGAAGCGCAACGTACGTATGCTGATTATTCGTTAATTCGAATATGAGTCGTTTTATCGCCATGAAGGAGACCTCCTTATCAGCATCGAGAATGAGAGGGACGAGTATTGCGACCGTCAGGTATTCGGCCCTTGTCAGCACCTGTCTGATTACCGGGTCAGGGTGACATGAGAGTCTGGAGAGGTCTTCCGGAGGCAATACCCGGATCGCCGCATCGCGACGCTGTGGTGCGAGCGAGAGGATCATGGACACTTCATTACAGGTACCATTCGCTCGCTGGTGCGCGCAACGAACGGGAGGATGATCTAGTGCCTCGTTCGACCCGATCTCGCTCGGATCGAATCACAAGAGGTAGTCACGCCCTCTTGAAGCGGTGCCTTCTTGGGCCATAGTCCAATGCTTGGAAGTCGAAAAGAACGCTCCGAGCCATCGTCCGGGGCGTTCTGGGGTTTCTCGATGGTGCCAACGAGTGGAGTCGAACCACCGACCGCAGGGGTATGAATCCTGTGCTCTACCGCTGAGCTACGTTGGCGTAAGTGCGGACATTATATAAAACTCCGTAACAAGTCAAATAAATCACGCTCTCGCAAGGTGGTCGAAGCGCGTTTTCATTTGACTCTCGGGCCTTTTCTCCTACAATGCCCGCGTGCATTTCCATGCCCGTTTTTCATTATCATTTCGAGACTCTCATGTCGCAAATCCTCAAGGATCTCAAGATGGTCCGTAATATCGGAATCATCGCCCATATCGACGCCGGGAAGACGACCACCACCGAGCGCATTCTCTTCTACACCGGACGGTCGCACAAGATCGGAGAGGTGCACGAGGGAGCTGCCACAATGGACTGGATGGAGCAGGAGCAGGAGCGCGGTATCACCATTACCGCCGCTGCAACCACATGTTTCTGGCTCGAGCACCAGATCAACATCATCGACACCCCGGGACACGTCGACTTCACGATCGAGGTCGAGCGTTCTATGCGCGTTCTCGATGGAGGAGTCGCCGTCTTCGATGGATCGCAGGGAGTCGAACCCCAGTCCGAGACCGTCTGGAAGCAGGCTGACAAGTACCATGTCCCCCGCATCGCGTTCGCCAACAAGATGGACAAGACCGGAGCAAGCTTCTCTATGACGTACGAATCGATTAAGAAGCGTCTCGCCGGGAACAAGGTCATCGCCGTCCAGCTCCCGATCGGAGAGGAAAGCGATTTCGCCGGAGTCGTGGATCTCGTCACCCGCAAGGCGTACAAGTTCGAGGGAAAAATGGGAGAGACCGTTGTGGAGATCCCTGTCCCGGAGAGCATGAACGCCGCGATCGAGAAGGCTCGTGCCGAGCTCGTAGAGAAGGCTGCCGAGCAAGACGACGATCTCATGAACACCTACCTCGAGACCGGAGAGCTCTCGAACGAGCAGATCAAGAAGGGTATTCGCATAGGGACGATCAAGAGCGAGGTCTACCCCCTCCTCTGTGGATCCTCGCTCATGAACAAGGGAGTCCAGCTTGTGCTCAATGCCGTCATCGACTACCTCCCCTCTCCGCTCGATGTCAACGAAGGAACGATCTCCGGAACCGATCCGGACGATCACGAAACCAAGATCACCTACAAGCAGGACGCCAAGGACCCGTTCTCTGGACTCGCGTTCAAGATCGCGACCGACCCTTTCGTCGGACGTATCACCTTCGTACGCGTCTACTCCGGGACGCTCAAGTCCGGATCCTACGTCCTCAACTCCGTAACCGGAGAGAAAGAGCGTATCGGACGCCTCCTGCAGATGCACGCCAATAGCCGCGAAGAGGTGGATGAGATCCCTGCTGGAAACATCGGAGCCGTCATCGGACTCAAGGGAACCAAGACCGGGGACACGCTCTGTGAGGTAGAGAAGCCGATCCTCCTCGAGCGCATGGAATTCCCAGAGCCAGTAATCTCGATCTCGGTCGAGCCCAAGACCAAGGCTGACCAGGAGAAGATGGGAATCGCTCTCTCCAAGCTCGCCGAAGAAGATCCTTCGTTCCGTGTCTCGTCCAATGCTGAGACCGGACAGACGATCATCGAGGGAATGGGAGAGCTTCACCTCGAAATCATTGTCGACCGCATGCGCCGAGAATTCAAGGTGGAATCCAATGTCGGAGCACCCCAGGTCGCGTACCGCGAGTCCATAACCCAGCCGGTCATGGAGGAAGAGACCAAGCACGCGAAGCAGACGGGAGGACGCGGACAGTTCGGACACGTTATCATCTCCTTCGAGCCGATCACGCCCGAGATGCGTAAGGCTGATCCGGAGGGACTCGCCGAAGAAAACGTCTTCGTCAACAAGATCGTCGGAGGAGTCATTCCGAAGGAGTTTATCCCCGGAGTCGAAAAGGGTCTCAAGGGAGCCTACGCTCGCGGTATCATCGCCGGATACCCGATCGTCGACGTGAAGGCGACCCTCACCTTCGGCTCGTACCACGACGTGGACTCGAACGAACTCTCGTTCCGCCTCGCCGCGTCCAAGTGTTTCCGTAATGCCTCCAAGAAGGCGAAGCCGGTGCTCCTGGAGCCTGTGATGCTGGTAGAAGTGAACACTCCCGAGGAATACATGGGAGACGTGCTCGGAAACCTCAACTCCAAGCGCGGAATGATCCAGGAGATGGGAGAGCGCGGTATGGCCAAGATCCTGCGTGCGCACGTACCGCTCTCGGAAATGTTCGGATACTCCACGGACCTCCGCTCCCTCACCCAGGGACGCGCCACCTACACCATGGAGTTTTCGCACTACGCCCAAGTGCCAAACGCGATCACGGAGAAGATCCGCAGCGAGCGCGGAGTGAAGTTCGAAGAGGACGACGAGTAAGCTTCGTCCCCCACAAAATAACCCCACTGGTCTTCGGTGGGGTTATTTTTGTATCGAGAGAAAATCTCTTACTTTGGAGCGAGCATCCGGATCATGTCCTGACCTGAGATTCCGTTTTTCGGCTCATGCTGAAGCATTTGCCCGTACTGGTTGAGCCATACTTTTTCGGCAGTGTTATCTAGGTTATTAACCGTTACCTGGAGAAATTTTTGTCCATTCTGGCTCATGTAGAGTGACACCTGGACATCCCTGGTGTTGGCATCGAGCGAGACTCGTTGGTTACCAAGCTTGAGGATATTTCCAGTCACTGATACCTGTTTCTGAGCCTCAGCACCATCAGTAGAGCTCATTCCCTGAAAATCGAAATTCAGTGGATATGTCGGCTTGACGACTTCGGGAGCTCCGGCTGGAGCCTTCAGTTTTTCGGTCATAGAGAGAAGAAAAAAATACGAACCACATTCGGTCATATCCCTTGGAACGTGCAAATAAATTACTATGATTCATTGATCGATGGTATCATCCCGTGCTCCTGGAGTATCTCAATCTGACGTTTATTCAATAGCTTTGACAGCTCCTCTAGAGGAATCTCTGGCAGCTGGTCGATCGATCCGATGGCGGAGAGCAGTTTCTTGCGCGTGGCGGGGCCGAATCCCGGGAGCTCCTCCAGGATATTCTTCTTCATAGCCTTATCGCGCCGGGATCGCCCGAATCCGATGGCGAACCGGTGGGCTTCATCGCGGATCTTCTGCACGAGCGAAAGCTCGGCGGAACCCCGGGCGAACCGATGGGACTCGGATCGACCGGGCACGAAAACCTCCTCCTCGCGCTTGGCAAGGCTCGCCATGTACGGGAGCACGAGCTTGGCACGGTCGACTCCGCGCTCGGTGATGGCCGCTTCGATTCCCTCGATCGCATGGGAGAGTTGTCCCTTGCCTCCGTCTATCAGGATGAGCGTGGGGAAATTTCCCGCGTCGAGCCCCTCGAGCGTGCGGCGGTAGAGCACCTCGCGCATGCTCGCGAAATCGTCGATCTGCCCATCCGCAAGAGATTTGATTTTATACTTCCGATACTTCGATGATTCCGGTTTTCCGTTCACCAGGACACTCCGCGATGCTACCGTGAAGCGTCCCGCCGTATGCGAGATGTCGTTACACTCGAAGACGATGGGACCAGACTTCGGTGGCTCATAACCGATCGCTCGCAGTACTGATGCCATCGTCTCACGAGAGAGTGTCGTCTCTCGCAGAGAGTCCATCATCTCACGGTAGGCGAAATTCATGATATTCCCCCGCAAAAAATCGATGAGGTCACGCTTAGCTCACACGACCGGAACTTCCACAACAATGTGTCGATCCTTGAGGAATTGTTTCAATCCATCATTCGAGAGATCCGTGCACAAAAGTAGGAGTCGTCGGGGCTGATCGTAATCCACATAGCGTTCGGCAAGAATCTCAGCAAGCACTTCGGGCTCATCGAGTCATCAGGGGTTCTCCACCGTCATACGACGAACCGAGACAAGCTCTCCTCCCCGTACTTCGGCCACCCCCGCGAAGAGCCGATCATACTTCGGAAGCAGAACCACCACATCCGCATCTTCAGAAATCATGTCACGGACGATCTGTCGCTCGGAGAGCCCTTCGAGCGACCGTATCTCGTCGCGCAAGCGCGCAGCCTCCTCGTATTGCCGACGTTCAGCAAACACCGCCATCCGATCGGTCATTTCACGAATGACTCGCTTCCGCATAGATCCCCCGCGCATGAAGTCTCGGAGTTCCTCGAAGTTCTGCTCGTGTTCAGCAATTTTTATGGGCTCGAGCGTACACGGAGCCGGACAGAGTCCGATGTAGTGATCGAGACATGGGATGGATCGTCCCGCCTTCGCTGTCACGCGCAATTTCCCACCGGATTCGGCAAATTTCATCCGACAAGCGCGCACTCGGAAGGCTCGTCGCAACGACCGGATAAGATCGGTCGTACTTACTCCGGCAGTGTAGGGACCGAAGTAGATACCATCGACAGTCTTACGACGCACGCGCACGAGCTCGGGAATAGGATCATTGGTGATCTTTATGTAGGCGAGATTCTTGTCGTCCTTCATCAGGATATTGTACTTCGGCCGGTGTTCCTTGATGAGATTGGTCTCGAGGACAAGGGCTTCGGTTTCATTGCGCGTTTCTATATACTCTATGTCAGCAATCGCCTCCACCATGGCATGCTTGGCGAAGGAGAGCTCAGTCTTCGGCCGGAAATACGAATTGACTCTCGATCGGAGATTCACGGACTTACCCACGTAGATGATACGCTTTTTCGCATCCCGGTAGATATACACGCCGGGGCACTGCGGGAGAGTATCGAGGATGTCGCGAAGATGAAGCATGGATTCGATTTTTGGAGAGTATACCCTGAAATAGACAGGACGAAAGACCGACTCACGAATCAATAATCGTATTCGCACAAGAAGCGCAACAATCATCCGAAAACTGGAATCCTTGAAAATTCATACACACAATCTATAATACTCGCCAATTACCTCGTTCGATCCGCATGCACAACGATTATTACGAGACTCTCGGCGTACCAAAGACCGCCACGGACGCCGATATCAAGAAAGCCTATCGGAAGCTCGCTATGAAATACCACCCCGACAAGAACGAAGGGGACAAAAAATCCGAAAAGAAATTCAAGGAAATAAACGAAGCCTACGAAACTCTCTCGGACGCCAAGAAGCGCAAGCAGTACGATACGTTCGGGACTGCCGATCCTCATGCCGGAATGGGTGGTGGACATTCCCATGCGGGCTCCTCCGGTGCGGGATTCTCGGGATTCGAGGACGTATTCTCCTCCATGTTTGGCGGTGCGCGCGGAAGATCGAAACAAGCGGATTTCGACTTCAGCGATCTTTTCGGTGCGGCGGATCGGGCGCGCCCCCAGGAGCGTCCTCACTCAGCGGAAGAAACTCCATCACTCGACGTGGTACGGACCGAGGAAATTCCGATCATCGATCTGATTCTCGGTACGAAACTCCCGATCACGACGGTCTACAACCAATCGCTCACGCTCAATATTCCGACCGGGACGAAGCCCGGAACGAAATTCAAGATCAAAGGCAAAGGCCGCTCGGCCGAGTGACGCACGGGTGATATGTATGTGATCGCGAACGTGAAAATGCCGAAAGAGGTTCCGGACGATATCCGGAAACTCCTCGAATCAATTAAATACCGACTCTAATCATGCGGGCGATCCTCCTCGACAATATCCGATCAATGCTCAATGTGGGAGCGATTTTCCGCACGGCAGACGGTGCCGGGTACGATCGGGTATACCTCACGGGCGTGACACCCACCCCACCACGCCGAGAAATTAGCAAGACGGCACTTGGAGCGGAGGAATCAGTCCCATGGGAATACTACCGGGATGCTCGCGAAATTCTCTCGCGACTCAAGAGTGAGGGTTGGCATATTGTCGCGCTCGAACAGACGCCAGAGAGTATCGATTACCGATCAATCCACGTACACAGTTACGACCATCTCTGCATCGTGGTCGGGAGTGAGACCGAAGGGGTATCGCAAGAATTGAGCGATTTCATCGATTCATATGTCGAGCTCCCGATGCTCGGCATAAAGAAATCTCTCAATGTCGCAACGGCTGCGGGGATACTCATCTACTCATGGATCAACGAAAACTCGATGAAAACGTAATTCGGTAACGCTCCAGTAACGCTTCGGAATGTACTATCCGAAGCGTTTATTTTTTGCTGAACCCCATGGCATTCATCGAATACCGCAAGCAGAGACGCATCGGGGTATCCTCCAGGATCAGGCATGGAAAGGTTCCGGGGATGGTGCCAGATTGGTAGCATCGCCAAGACACCGCCAGTACCATCATCGCACGAAACAACCACAGGAACCATGCACCTTCTTAACAAACCAGGCCCATGTGATACCTAGAGACCAATACTCCAGAAGCAAGCCAGATTGCTCGGCTCGCGGCCGAGTACGAGCGCACGCTCGCAACGCACGCACCAACCACTCCCCAGTATGAAGCGGAATGACTTCGACTCAGACTGCACCAACAATTCCTCACCGCCATGCAAACGCGCGCCAATGACAGCGATCGTACCATGCTTGTAGCACAGGCATGCATCGCGATCGTTGGAAATACCGACACCGAGAATTCCGACCAAACTTTCGGCCCACCGGAATCACTCATCGTACGAATTGCCTGTCTGCACAAAATGACAGAGGCCGCGCAACGGTGCGGTATGCTCCGGACATTCGAGTGACCTGTCGCGTGTTTGGCTCAGAAGTATCTCGATGAAATGGCCGTGGAGGCAAAAAAAAGAGCGAGAGATTGCTACCTCTCGCTCCACACTCTTCCGAATCGACTCCAGGCGGCACTCGTCATGCTCGACCCTGAGGTCGAGCTCCTTCTCCCGATGGCCGATCCCAGGCGACAGGCACTTTATGCGGCGACCTCCTCGTAACTGGTTGCTACGGACGTCCAGTCGATCATACGGAAGAATCATTCCACATAGTCGGCACGGCGGTTCTGGTACGAGAGGTAATACGAATGTTCCCAGACATCACACGCGAGGATGGGTACAAAACCAATCTCGACAAGATCTTGATGCTTCTCGATCGTATAGATTTCAAGTCGTCCATCCGGTGCGACGGCGAGAATTCCCCAGCCAGATGCTTCAACGATCGTACAAGCCGTTTTGAATTCGCGCTCAAATGTTTCGAAATTTCCGAATGATGCTTCGATTGCGGACTTGAGTCGTCCATCCGCAAGAGGTACAGGGTTCGGCGTCATGCTCCGCCAGTAGATAGAGTGGAGCGCGTGCCCCGATCCATGGAATGCGAGCTCCCGCTTGAGGTGCTTGACGGAGGAAAAATCCCCCGATGCCCGAGCCGCGGCGAGCTTATCGAGGGCGGCATTATATCCATCGACATAGGCCTGGTGGTGCTTGCTGTAATGCAATTCCACTGTACGGGCATCGATAACTGGCTCAAGGGCGGTGTACGGGTATGGCAGTTCTGGGAGAGTCGCTTTCATGGAAGAGGAAAAAGAATACCGTACCAGTCTCACTATTCGTCATTAAGAGCCGCTAAACCCGCAAAGATCCCGCAACGTTTTTATTGCGATTCTGGGGGTTTGTTCTATAATGTCGGCCAAAATTGCCCGACTCCATGAACCTCTCAAAACTCTTCGGCTCCAAGTGCCGGGCCAAGATTCTCGAACGCTTCCTCGTGGAGTACTCGGTTAACCCTGATTCGGAGGGATTTTTTATCCGCGAGCTCGCGCGCGAGCTCAACGAACAACTCAACAGCGTCCGGCGAGAACTCCAAAATCTCGAGGAGCTCGGGATTCTCAAGAGCATGGAATCCAACAAGAAAAAGATCTACCGGATCGCATCAGAGAGCGTCATACTCTCGGCACTCACGGAGATATTCCGTAAGACCTACGACCCGCTCGAACGTCTCGGCACCTACCTACGGGGTAACAAGGCCGTGGAACTCGTCACGTGGGGTGGCTACCTGCGCCGACTCGATCGCGGCACCTCTCAAAGTGTGGTGGACATCTTCATTATCGGGGAGATCGATCGTGTGGAATTCAACAACGCGCTCGAACGGATCTTCTTCGGACAACGTATCAAGTACGCCATCATGTCCAAGGAGGATTTCATGTCGCGCCTCGAATACAGTGACAAGCTCGTCACGTCCATTCTTACACAGCAGGGATTCGTCCGGTTCGTCGATCGGATCGGCGTAGACAGTCTCTTGACGGACAACATCGAGAAAAAATAACGATCACCTTGGGATTACGAAAACTCCGGAGATTCTATCTCGAAAACATCGTCACCAAGTTCTTCTCGCAGTCTCTCGACAAGATGCCTGCCCGTAACCTTGAAATCCTCGGCCTCCTGTGTGTTTTCGAATTTTGAATCCGGCGGATAGTGTGTGTTAAAGGTATTCTCAAATGCTCTCGTCCACATGACGATGTCTCGTTTGAGCTCAAAGGAAATAGGAAGCCGCTCGGGATTGATATTATCAACTCATCCCGGGATATTTTCCCAGATCGGCCAACAAGCATATTCGACGAAGAATCGGAGTTTTCTTTTTGTCATAAGATGATCCTTCAGAAATCGGGGCGTGTTTTTCTTATTTCTCTTGAGAGAAATATCGATCCAAAAATGCTTGCGCTTCCCGAATTCGCGCGATAATCGCCTCATCAGGCTCTCCCGCGGCAATTTCCTTGGGACGCACGCGCAGCGTGAACGACCCGTCATACCCAGCTTCGGCGAGCTTGATGAGCAGGCTCTCCACAGGCATTTCACCAGTCCCGGGGAATTTGCCGGTCCCTTCGACATCTCGATCGGACAAGAAAACCTGGCAAATGGACGACCCGAGGAGCGTAAAAGCCTTGAGAAGATCAATACCACTCTCAGGATCGACATGCGACACATCGAGCGTTGTGAATCCGGTTGTCTTCTTGATGAGCTGAAGCGTCGCGTCACGGTACTCAGGAATAACAAAAAGAATCGTTTTTGGTTCAACATTCCCAATAGTAGCGACAATATCGGGGTATTTCTTCTGGAGCTTCGGAAGCTCCTCCGAAAACCACGTCACATCACGATCGAATCTATGGGGCGGATAGAGCGTGAGACATGTCGCTCCAATATCATGCGCGAGCGCAAAAATCTTCTTGGCAATATCCGCATTCATATCGCGTTCAAGTGCTGTAACGCTCACGACCGGCACTCAGAATTCCTCAATGAGCGCGCCGATATATTTCGCATCGAGCGTATCGAAGAGGCGAGGATTGATATCGAGATTAACACCCTCTATATCGGCGCGTTTCGCGAGGGAGAAGATTTTGTGCAGGCCGTGACCTGCAAGACTCGAAGTGGAGAGGAGCATGCGAATGGGGGTACTTTCGCCCATTGTAGCATGATTCCCTCGGAAATACAAACCTTCGCGGATGGACGGAATGGGGTTTTGGGGTACAATGGGATTCGTGGCAGAATATCACTCTCTCCCATGATCGAGACATTCGCACAAAAACGCCTCATCGACGGACTCGAATACCACTTCGTCCTGGACGGAGAATACAACGGTCGTCCTGCGTACATCCGCATGGACGGACAGGTACTGTATCGCTGGCATGATAGAAGCTGATGGGTGGCGTGCTCTCCAGATGGCACAGAAAATGGATGGCCTGTTTTTCCAGAAGACTCACTCTCTCCGAGAGAGTGACCCGTATGGAGCCACAAAGGAGAAAAATCATACACATACCTCCTCATCCATACACCCGACAAGCTCAACAATATTGAGCAAGCAATGATACAACAGCTCGCCAAAATATCAGCCCAACACGCACGAGAAGATATCGACCCACGGATGTCGGACTGGATACGAAATCGGGTTATCGAGGAGCTCGGACTCTAAAATATCCCCCACGGGGATATTTTCGCTCTCTCAGGAGATCCGGAAGATACGATTATAGAGTCTCGCGGAATACCCAATAACCGCGCTCCATCGAGATGCAAAAAGAATCCTTGCATCTCAAGAAATGATACGGTATAATGACTTCGCCAAAACTACGAACCACGTTTTGTGGTGCACAAAAATAGTAAGGAGAGCCTTCATGCTCTTCAACACCTCTTTTCGGTTTTTGTGACCACAGGGTTGTAGTTTTGGCGAACACGAAGACATGGAGCCCTCCTTTCTTTCTGCGTTCGCCAAAACTCCTTCCTTCCCCCATTATCATCGGATCACTCCGAAAGATACCAGGGAATTCCTATCGTATTCTTGGCAAGTATTTCTTACCTTGTCTGACTATGCGATATGGGATTTTGTGGAGACGTTTTTCTCTGGGAATAGCCATGACTGGCATGGCGGTTGCTGCCGTGTGTATTTCGTTGCCAACGGCATTGGGCTGGGTGCGTCCAGATACGTTGTTGATCGATCCTGCCTCTGCCGTCAATCTTTGGAACGATTGCGGTATCTGAATTGGAAATCCGAACGGGATTTGGGCACAAGATGGAGACGTAGTCACAACAACAAAATGGAATCAGTTCGTCTGCCGCTTCGTGCAATTACACTCGGCACTATTCGACTGGTGACGAAATTATACCCCCTTTCTCATCCCGCGAACCAACGTAATAAACGGACAACAAGGGCAATTTATGGATAGCCTCGTTCTCGGCGCTGTACCAAACGATGTTTCTTATCCGGGTATATGGTGGAAAGATGCGAATCTCCCCGCCTCCGCCACAGACCGTCTTGCTAATCTCTCGTATAATAATCAAAGACAGGGTCTCGAACTTGCTGGTTTCGATGGATGAGTGGTCATAAGCGAACACGAGCATGACTATGGAGATGATAATGTTGACCGGATGAAGTGGTGGTTGATCGGGTGGGAAGCGATCAATCTCTACGACACCGCTACATTCGACACCGCCTGTCAGTACCGATGGAAATATCCGGGAGAAACATCGCGGACCTACGCCGAATTCGTAACGGAGTGAGGCATATATCACCGCGGAACGATCGGAGAAGATCTCGGTTCGTGGGTCCTGCCGAGCACCAACAAAACGACCCTCACGAACGGACGGACCGTAGAGAAAGTGGAAAAACTCTGCCTGCCAGACTATAACTTCAACGGGACGCCCGAGAACGAACGCAACGGACTCTCGTATTAACAACTATCCCCCTCGTAAGGGGGATAGTTCGTCCATGGAGAGGCTACGCCAATAAACTTGAGAGAGACTTGTTCTCCCGCTCTGTCACGAGCTTCGAGACAATCGCATCGAGCGACTCATCTGCCTGATTCCCACTGCGAACATCTCGCACTGCGACCGTGCGGGCATTCATTTCTTTTTCTCCTACCACGAGCAAGTACGGCACATGCGCCTGTTCCCCGTTGCGGATTTTCTTTCCCAGGTTGTCGGTGGAGTCATCGATGGACGCGCGCATGCCCACGGCACGTAGGACCGAGAGCACCTCTCGTCCGTAGTCGAAGAATGCCTCTCCGACCGGCACGACTCGCACCTGCTCTGGCGAGATCCACAGCGGGAACCGCCCGGCGAAGTGCTCGATCATGATTCCCATGAATCGCTCGAGCGATCCGGAGATGGCACGGTGAATAACGACCGGCTGTTCGCGCTCTCCCTGCTCGTTCACGAACGAGAGATCGAAGCGATTCGGAAGATTGAAATCACACTGGATGGTAGCAAGCTGCCACTCCCGACCGATCGCGTCCTTGAACATGAAATCGAGCTTCGGCCCGTAGAACGCCGCCTCTCCCTCGACTCGGCGATAGTTGAGACCATTCGCTTGTGCCGCTTCTTCGAGCGCGCCTTCTGCGAGATTCCACACGTCATCGGAACCAAGATATTTACTGCGATCCTCTCCGCGGACCGAGAGACTCACCCAGTATCCCTCCATCAAACCAAACGTGGTGTAGAATTCCTTGATAATGGAGACAATGGACGAAACCTCCTCGCGGATCTGCGAGACACGACAGAAAAGGTGTCCATCGTCCTGGGTAATAGCACGTACACGAGTGAGGCCGGAGAGCTGACCAGTCTTCTCATCGCGGTAGACGGTCGCCGGCTCGAAGTAACGGATTGGCATATCGCGGTAGCTAAACTGATTATCCGCGAAGAGCTGCATGTGGTGCGGACAGTTCATGGGCTTCAGGTGGAATTTTTCCTTGCTGGTACCACCATGTACCACGAACATATCCTCCAGGTAGTGCCCGGCGTGTCCCGAGGTCACATAGAGATCTTCCTTCGCGAGGTGCGGAGTCCAGACGCGCAGGTACCCGCGATCCTTATGCAGATTCCAGAGGTACTCCTCTACCTCACGTCGGACGATCATCCCGTTCGGCTGGAGGAGTGGGAGTCCTGACCCCACCAGATCCGAGAGAGTGAAGAGCTTGAGCTTGCGACCGAGCACACGATGGTCACGTTTCGCAGCCTCCTCGCGCTGCTTGCGGTACGCATCGAGCTCATCACGAGTATCGAACGCGAGACCATAGATACGGGTGAGCATAGTACGCTCCGAGTCTCCGCGCCAGTAGGCCCCGGCGATCCGATCGAGTGCGAACGACTGCTCGTCGATCTCGGAGAGCTTCTCGACATGGGGTCCGCGGCAGAGATCCTCATAGGTCTCGACCCCCTGCTGGGTGACATTGCGGTAGTAAGAAACAGTCGTAATTCCTTCTTTCGCAACGAGGTCCTCGATGATCTCGACCTTGTAGGGATTCTTCTCCACGTTTTTCGCCTTGGCGATGGCCTCGGCGACGCTCATCTCGTAGCGTTCGAATTTCTGATTTTGCTTGAGGATATTCTTCATCTTCTTCTCGATGTCCCGCAGATGCTCTTCCTTGAGCTCGAAATCTCCGAAATCGAAATCGAAGTAAAATCCGTTCTCAATATCTGGGCCGATCGCCTTCTTGGCATCGGGATAGAGCTCTTGCACCGCCTGGGCGAGGACGTGCGCGAGCGAGTGACGCTTGGTTTCGACAGATGCTGACATAGGAATGGTGTGTGTTATTGATTGGGTGGGAGGAAGAATAAAAAAGCCCCGATCTCGGGACAGTCTGTATGGCGAATCGGCACGACGTTATACCCCCCGGATGAGAGTCGCGACGATCCGCGCGCGCGTGCCAAGTTGTGCCATAAGATGATCGCAGGAGATAACGCGAGTGAGTATATGCGAATACAGCGGAATTGCAATATTCGAAGATATGGAAAATACCGACATTCCTTACGTATTGACATCTAAACTTTTTCTTGACAACGTATGATACGTGGATATATTCATATATAATTACACGGTAATAAATTTCATCTATGTCAATGAAGAAGACTCTCCTTGGAGTTGCCGCAGCGATCGGCATTACCGGAGGCGCGAATGCGGCCGAGCCAACGAGAGGGACCGCGACAGTATCCTGTGTTGGAGCACACCACGAAATGACGTTAAAAGCCCTGGAACAGATACATCCCGGTGCGGCAACTGCGCTCGTTGATACGACAACGGAAGACCTGCAGAACCGTATCAGGACGAATACCGTACCCGCGCATGTCCGGGCTGTCGGTCTCTGCGAAGAGCTCGTTGTCGACTACCCGCAAGTCGCAAAAGCCCTGGAACGGCGTGGTATGCTCCTGATAAAAGGAAATGCCCGGACGGGTCTCCCCTATAATTTCTGGAATAATGTCGGATCTTTCCAGTCCAGAGTAGAAGAAACAAACTCTGTCATGCGAGACTACGTGATCGGTAATGACTTGCTCGAAATGCTCGGAATCGACCCGAGCGGGAATGACATGGCATTGATCGCTGAACGTCTGGACGAAATCGCTGATGCGGTGAAGGCGATGTCGGTGAAGGATCTCGAAATATTCCGACAGGATTTTGCAGCAGGCATTCTCCCCCTCATGGCAGAGCAGGAGACTGTGGAGCGCAATCACGTCCAAGGATCGAAGGGGCTTATCCTACTCTTCGCGATACTCGTAGCAACAGGAGTCATCGGTGGAGGGCCAACATTCCGAAGACTCGATACTGCTCTGCGGGCATGGCGAGCCCGCCGAGATGCCGTCCTGAGAGGAACTTCCCGTTCCTAGACACCTCCGATCGGGAGGCCTCTCTCTTGCTTTTTCGTCTACCCATCCTATACTGGATGGGTATTTTTTCACTCGCACCCATGGACTCCATATTCCTGCTCTTCGTAGTCTTCGCCTTCGTTGTGGCAATCATCTCGGTCAAGAAAGTCTCGCAGGGAGAGGTCGGACTCATCGAAACACTCGGAAAGTATACCGGAACTGTCACGCCGGGAATCCAGTTCATCATCCCGGGAATCCAGTCTATGCGCCGCGTGGATATCCGCGAGCAGGTAGTGAATGTTCCTGAGCAACAGATTATCACCGCGGATAACGTGGGAGTGGCCGTGGATGGGATCGTCTACGTGCAGATCACCGACCCGTACAAGGCGGTCTACGAAATTTCTAATGTCTTCATGGCAGTGGTCAATCTCGCGCAGACCAACCTCCGTTCGGTATTGGGTACCATGTCACTCGACGAGACACTCTCCAACCGCGAGGCGATCAACGCACGCCTGCTCGCCTCGCTCGACAAGGAGACCGCGAAGTGGGGAATCAAGGTCATGCGCGTAGAGATCAAGCGTCTCGATCCTCCGCACGATATCCAGGAGGCCATGAGCAAACAGATGAAGGCCGAGCGCGAGAAGCGCGCAAGCATCTTGGAAGCCGAGGGATACAAGATGGCACTCATCACCAAGTCCGAGGGAGACAAGCAATCGCAAATCCTCACCGCCGAGGGAGAGCGCGAGAGCGAGATCCTGCGCGCACAGGGAGAGGCTCAGGCCAAGATCCTCAATGCCGAAGCAGCAGCGAAAGCAATCGAGCTCGAATCCAAGGCATCGATGGAATACTTCCACGGACAAGCCGTAACGAAAGAACAGCTTTCCGTGGTACAAAATGCGCTCGCTGGCAACACCAAGTTCGTGGTGGATACCGACATTCTCGGGTCGCTCGCGAAGATGGTAGGGAATATGGCCTCAAAATAACTCGTCCCAATTATGGAATTTTCCGACCTCTCCAATAACCTCCTGGTCTTCTGGATCTGTGCGGGCATGGTCTTCGTGGTGATCGAAGCGATAACCGCCGCTTTTTACGCGCTCTCCATGGGAGTCGCCGCATTTCTGGTGGCAGCGTACGTCGCCATCACGGGCGAGACGGATTTTTCCATCGCCCAGGGGGCAATCTTTGCCACAGGAAGTACCCTCTTCGCAATTGCTTTTCCCCGGTGGTTCCGCCGTTCCGTACCCGACACCAAACAGGGGATCGCTCGGTACGAAGGTCTATCATTCAAGCTCAAGACCGTCTCCGGCGAGTACAAGATCGAGATCGATGGGGTCGACTACCTCGTAGATGCATCATCGGTGACCAGTGAGTTCGCCAACGGGAAAACCGTACACCTCGACTCGACCGAAGGAGGAGTATTCCGAGTCTCACTCGCGAAGTAATCATCGCATGAATCCAAGATATCTTCGATCGGAAGAGGTTGTTCTTATTACTGATATAATCACGGACAAAGAGAAATACCCCGCCTTGATCAGTATGTTAGACCGAAGCAAAGTGGTTGACATGAATGATGGTGGCATGGGGAGTGTCAAGTTCGTATATGATTCCGATACCCTTGCTATTTTTGGTACCGAAATCGCTTCAGCCCTCTATTGCGATACAGATGGTGTCCCTGTAAGCATTACGGTGAATCTCGATCAAGCTGGACGCTTCTTTGAGCTTGATATTTGGAAGGTTGATTTTTCACCATTGCAACGTTTTCCACGGCCACAAGATCGTCTAACTGAATCATAGAATCATGTCCAAAGATTGTATTACCCAAGCGTTCGCACAGATCGGATGCACTCTCTCCCCTATCGAGCTCGATCGTTTTGATCGCCTGCTTGAGGCATTTTTGCAGAAGAATTCACAGATCAATCTCTCAGCCATCCGTACGCCCGAGGGCGTGATTGAAAAACACTTCGCGGACTCCGCGATGCTCCTTGACTTCATCGCTCCCACGGGCGACTGGCTCGATCTCGGCAGCGGCGGAGGATTCCCTGGTCTCCCTCTCGCCATCCTTTGTCCGGATGTTGGATTCACTCTGCTCGACTCGGTCGGCAAGAAAACCCGTGCCACCGAGGAATTTATTGAAGTGCTCGATCTCCCGAATGCTCGGGCGATCTGGGGACGCGCCGAAGAACTGGGAAAAAAACCGGATCACGCCAAGCTCTACAACGCGGTCGTTTCGCGCGCGACAGCCTATCTGCCGAAACTCATTGCGTGGGCCGCACCGTTCATCGGGCCAGGCGGAACGCTCTATGCCTACAAACTCTACGATGACGCTGAAATGACCGAGGGGAATGCTGCGGCGAAGTCAGCGGGCATGGGATTCGTAAATGCCTATCCGTATATGCTCGGCAATCAGGAGCGCGTCATCTACGAGTACAAGCGTATCCGATAGCAAAAAGATTCGAGTATTTTCAAAGCTTGTATGGACTTATTTTACTGTATCTCATGCGAGAAAAAGAAGATGCAATAAAGTATCTTCTTCTAGAGCCTCGCTTTTTTATGGTGCAGTCGTGCCACGTAATATCGTGAGTGTGGAGACTATGCTGATGAGTGATGATAAATTTTATGGGATCCTTTACGAGCTCAACGGGGGGAAAAGACCACACCCTTGTATGACCTTATACCCCTCTGAAGCACAGGTTTCTACGAGTTTCAGCACTCCCTCCACTTTGAAATAGAAAAACCTGACAACGGAGACAAATAGCCACCCCAGGAGAATTACACTTCTGAGACATGGCCTCTCTCTCACATCCCGATCAGCTTCGGCTTGAATCGGGATATTTTTCGCGTATACTTGCCAAAAGTCTCCTATCGAAACACTCATGTCCGTCGATATCAATAATGAGCGGAGTGTCCGCCTCGACAAGCTCGCGCGCATTCGTGCCCTCGGCGTACATCCATATCCAGAATTATTCAAGAAAACCCATAGTATCGCCGATGCCGCGGTATCGGCCGAGACCATGGAACTCCGCGATCTCGAAGCCGTACAAACCAACCCGGCACGAACTCACTCACTCGCCGGACGCCTCGTACTCAAGCGCAGCTTCGGAAAACTCGTCTTCGCGAGCCTGCGCGATGAAACCGGAACAATTCAAATTCTTTTTTCATCAGCCTCTTGTCGAATCCGCCGGCGCGATAATGCGTATGTAGACGAGCTCACGAATGATGCGGGCGATACCGTGTCTGCCGCGAAGTTCGCGGACAAACTCCTCGATCTCGGAGATCTCGTCTGAGTATCTGGAGAATTTTTCTATACGCAGAAGTGAGAGCTGACGCTCTATGTGGCGGACTATGCCTTCCTCGGAAAGGCTCTCCGACCGCTGCCGGAGAAGTACCACGGCCTCAGTGATGAGGAGACCAAGTACCGAAAACGGTATCTCGATCTGATCACCGACCCCGAGACAATGGCGCGGATGAAGTTTCGCAGCCGCTTCATTGCAACCCTTCGTGAATTCTATGCCCTACACGGCTTCACGGAGATCGAGGGACAGACGCTCACGAATACCCCCACAGGAGCTGCAGCGAAGCCATATATTACCCACCAGAACGCGCTCGGAATCGACGTCTATTTACGCATCTCGCACGAAATTCCCCTGAAGCTCCTCAATATCGCTGGAATGGAGCGCGTCTTCGAGCTTGGCAAGGCATTTCGAAACGAAGGAATGGACCCTTCGCACCTGCCGGAGCATACCCACCTGGAGCATAATGTGATGTACTGGACCTACCGCGATAACATGCGGTTCACGGAGGAGATGTTCGACTATCTCTTCAGCAAGCTCGACCTCGAAAAGAAGCGGAAAATCCTCAACAAGAACGGGGAACTGATCGATGTTGATTTTACCACGCCCTGGCAGCAAGAAGACTATGTGGAACTCGTAAAGCGTGACTCTGGTCTCGATGTCTCGACCTATACCGATGTCGAGACCCTGCGGCGCGACATCCGTGCACGCGGTATTGAACTTCCGGGTATGGAAGCTATGGGTCTCACCACGCTCATCGATTACCTCTATAAGAAGGTCTCCCGTCCGAAAATCATCAATCCTACTTTCCTCTACAATTACCCCGTCGTCCTCAAACCGTTCGCTCGCCGAAATGACACAAATCCAAACGTTGCCGATGCTTTCCAGCTCGTTGTGAACGGGTGGGAACTCGTGAATTCGTACTCCGAACTCGTAGACCCGATCGACCAAGCGGAACGATTCATGGCAGGAGACAAAGCTCTCGATGAGGGTGACGAAGAGGCGATGCGAGGCGACATGGAGTTCGTGGAAGCCATGGAGCATGGCATGACGCCGATCTCCGGATGGGGGCTCGGCGTGGATCGGTTGTTGTCACTACTCACGAAACAAAACAACCTGCGTGATGTGACCCTTTTTCCACTCATGCGACCCGAGACTCAGCCCCTGTCCGCAAAGGAAGAAGAGGCGCGCTATCGTGCCAAGAAAATTGTAGTCGTGGTCGATCCGAGCTACCCGGTAGGAGTCGTGGCCAATGCTCTATCTCACGCGAATATCATGCTCGCGGAACATGCCGAAAAAGCCTTTATCGGTGACATTAAGATACTCAAAGACGCGGACGGATATAATCATTTCGCCAACAGTATCTATCCCATCGTCAATCTCGCTGCTTCCCAGGAACGCGTACAGGAATTCGTTGGAGCTGCCCGGTCGGAGGGTCTCCTCGTTGCGGAATTCACGGATATCATGGCGAAGGCGCACCGCGAGCGGGAACTCGTGGACGGATACCGGAGCAAACAATCCGGTGAGTTTCGATATATCGCCGTCGCGATCTTTGGGCCGACAGACACCGTAGAGCAACTCGCGAAGGACATGACTCTCTACGGTGCGTAACAAAGAAGTGGGGACTTACTTCCTTGCCAGACTTCAATGGAAACTCCTGATCAGATCTCCGCATCTTCGAAGTCTCCCGAGACAGAAAAGAAACCCGCGCCCCTGAAACTCCTCCCACTTCCGGACGCTTCATCGTTTCCGTTATGGTTCGCTCCGGCCCTCCTCGTGCTCGGATTCGCGTGGGCTGTGCTCCTGCGCATGCGCGAGTCGGATCTCGCGGGCGTGTCGGTGGCGATCGTGGAGACCGGATATCTCGCACTCGTTCTCGGCTACTACCAATACAACCGAAAGATTCGACTCGATTGGTTCGGAGGAATTCTCGCAATCTCAGCCTGGGCAACATCCGCATGGTTCGCCTTTTTTCGATCCGCTGACATGGGACTCTACCTCTGTCTGGTACTCATTGGTCTCAATGTAGCCCTGCCCGCGTACGCGTCCGGGGTCGCTCGCAATGTCTGGGACACCTGGCGAGTGGTCCCCATGAAGATTCTCTTACTACGGTCGTTCTTCGGGTCGATCATCCCATCACTTCACATCTCGGCGATTTCGTTTTCCGTGGTGAGCAAATCACGGAATGTCGCCCGTTATGCCGCATCTCTCGCGGTCCTGGGAGCTATTTTTCTGTTTGTCATACCGCTTCTTGCTGGGTCAGACGCGATTTTTGCCCGCATCATGGACACGATCGTTCCCCAATGGGTCTCCGAACTTTTTGGAGAGACCGTATTGGAGGTATTGGCTTGGACGACTGGATTCTTCACCATCGTGGGAGCGTGGATCCTCGCACCATCGCGCCTTCCTGAATCTCGAGAAGCATCCCCATCAGATACGAGTCTCGGCAGTGTACTCTCGTGGCCAATCATTCTCGGAGGGGTCATTGCGCTCTATGCTCTCTATATCGGCGTACAGATACGCTACTTTTTCCTGCCCGCCGATGCGGGAGTTTGGCAAACCCTCGGACTCACATACGCCGAGTACCTACATAAGGGTTTCTACGAATTGCTCGCCGTCTCGTTCATCAATGTCATTCTTGCGAAGGCGAGCTTCGAGTATTCCCAGTCCGACAAGAATACTCCTCCGGTATCGATTCGCATCATGATTGCGATTATCGCGCTCTGCGCGATCGTCATTGCCGCATCCGGACTCTCCCGCGTCTGGCACTACGTCATGGCATACGGCCTCTCAACAGAACGCGTTCTCGTGGTCTATGCGAGCATTCTCACTATAGCGATCTTCTTGATCGGACTCGGGAAGCTCGCACTCCCGCGCCTGCGCGAGGTGCCAGGAGTCGTGGCAGTCTCGCTCGTGTCGTTCATCGCGCTCGGATACTCGAACGTGGAGGGGACGGTGGCGAGCTACAATCTGACCCATCGGCACGCCATACCGCTTGACATGAATTACATCCTGTCGGATTTATCGGAAGACGCCTTGGACGCGAAACTCCGGTTGGTACACCTCGATCCCGAAGCTACGGTGTACGAGGAGAGCAACTGGGAGTGCATAAAGACTCGTGAAATCGCCTGGGAAAAGGGAGTCCCGGAATCGGCTTGGCCGATATGCGGCAGAGACACAACACCCGTCTCGACCCGCGAGGTTCTCTACCGGTGGCTGCTCGATGCCCGGTCGCGAGCGGGATGACCACACCTCGCAACAGCACCGGCATGGTACCATGCCAACTTCCATGCCTCCCGCCTCTATGATGACCCTGATATCCGGGACCTCTATGCGGAACGCCTATCGGCGGAACCTGACCACCACATTCCCTCTAGACTCCCCGCTCTACGGGACTAACGATCACCTACCCCCCCTAACCACTTTCCCTCATGGCAGAAAAGATCAAGCTCACATCCCGCGAACAAGACTACAGCCAGTGGTACCTCGATGTCGCCCAAACAGGTGAACTCTTTGAGTACTCCCCCACGCCGGGGTGCATTACGTTCTTGCCAAAATCGACCGATATCTGGCAACGAATCCGCGCCCACATAGATGCTAAGATCCGTGTCATGGGAGTACAAAACGTCATGCTCCCCATGCTCGTGCCGATGGAATTTTTCATGAAAGAGGCTGATCACGTAGAGGGTTTCGCGCCCGAAATCGCTACCGTCACACGCGTAGGCGACAAGGAGCTCGATGCTCCCCTCGGTCTGCGACCGACATCCGAGACAATGTTTTGCGATTTTTTCCGCAAGCGACTCCGGAGCTACCGCGACCTGCCGATCCTCTGCAATCAGTGGTGCAATATCCTGCGATGGGAGAAGCGCACTCGTCCATTTTTACGAACGGCGGAATTCCATTGGCAAGAAGGACACACGCTCCACCGTACCCGCGATGAGGCATGGGAATTCGTGCTCTCGATCCTCCACGATGTTTACATTGACACAATCCGAAATCTTCTCGCCATTGACGGGATTGCCGGACGCAAGAGCGAAAGCGAGAAATTTGCCGGAGGCGATGTCACCACCACGTTCGAGCCAATGATGTCGAATGGATGGGCTCTGCAGATCTGCACATCGCACCTCTTGGCCCAGGGATTCATGGAGGGATTCGATGTCTCGTTCGCCGATGAGGACGGATCGCTCAAGCATCCGTACTATACCTCGTGGGGACTCTCTACGCGCTCGATCGGGGGAATGATTTCGGCACATTCCGATGATCGGGGACTCATCATTCCTCCGAGAATCTCCGAATACCGGGCGGTGATCCTGCCGATCTACGGTAAGGACCGGGACGAAGAAACCAATGCCTACGCGCGCCGTGTCGCGGCCATGCTCGTACCGGACGGTACGGAGATCCCCGTAAAAGGCGAATCAATGCGCGCGGTAACGAATAACCAGGAACGGGTCTTGCTCGATCTGCGAAATGAGCGCGTAGGCGCGAAGATCACGGACTGGGAACTCTCCGGATACCCGGTACGAATCGAGTGCGGAGCTCGAGAGATGGATGAATGAGTCGTTACGGTTGCCTCCCGTATCACGGGAGAGAAGAGTACCGTGCCAGTCTCGGAAGTCTTCGCGACCGTCTCGCGCCTACTCAATGAAGGCCAAACGGAACTCCTGCGCCGCTCGACCGAGCGACTGCGCACGAATACCGTAGCCTGCCGCACGCTCGAAGAGGTGGGTGCCGCCGTGGAGGCTGGCAAGTTCGCGCTCTACGCCTGGGATCTCGACCCCGAATTCGAGAAGATCATCAAAGATCGGTGGAAGGCGACCACACGCTGTCTCCCATTCGACGGACAATTCACGGATGAGCTGCTGCCGATCACGGATCCGAAGCTCCACCGCGTGATCGTGGCGAGGGCGTTCTAGAGAATTGGTCGTCCAAACCCGTAGCCCCTTACGTCGATTCATGCGGTCAAGAAAATGTCTCGTGGCTCTCATGATGTTTTCACTCAGTGTACTCGGAGCCTGTGCATCGGACGAGGAGCCAAACATGCACCCGCCATCACCCGAAACCTCCACCCCCCCGACAGCATGCAGCGAGCCGGAAAATCCATATTCCGATGAAGGTGGACATTCTGCCGGATTCGAGTGGGGTGCGAAAAATGGAGGCCCATGCGGCGGGAACTCGACTTCATTTCGAGAAGGATGCGAGGAATACCTCATGCAAGTGAGTACCTACGAACAGTGCATCCGATAACAAATTTCTCCCCCCTCTCCCGTGCGGAGAGGTTTTTTTGTTTCCAGCAGGATTTTCGGGTATAATCAAGAAAAATACCCACCATGCTCGATACGATCGTCCCATTCCTCTTCGGAGGCCTCGGCCTCCTGTGTATCTTCTGGCTCATCAAGCGTGCGCTCGATTACCGGCGTTCACTCGAGCTGGTATTTTTGAAGATTCGGATCTCCCGCAAAGACTCGGACGCTGACGACAAAAAAGAGACAATCCATGGCTACAAGGAGCAGATCGGACTCATGGAGCAGCTCTTCGCCGCACTCAAGAGTCTCTCCTCACGCAAACTCATACACCGCATCTTCGGCCAGACCGCGGTCTCATTCGAGTGCGTGGCACGCTACCAGGAGATATTCTTCTACGTATCGGTGCCGTACCGCGCCCGCAATCTCATGGAGAAACTCATTGCGAGCTACTACCCAGACTCAGTCGTGGAACTCGTCGAGGAAATGGACGTATTCTCTGGACGCCCGGTGGTGCGCGCCGAGAGCCTCCAACTCAAGAAGTCCTTTTTTATTCCGCTGCGGACCTACCAGAAGCTCGAGTCTGACCCGCTCAACAACATTGCTACGGCACTCGGACGCCTCTCGAAGGACGAAAATACCATCATTCAGGTAGTGGTTCGTCCGTGCGATGATGATTGGCAGGACAAAGCCCACAGACTGGAGAAACGTCTACGCGGCGGCAAGAAGCTCTTCGACATATCCTGGAATCCGCTTCATTGGGTCGCAGCGGTATTTAATTTTTTTGCGACCGAGCCGGAGGAAAAAAAATCGGAAGACGAGAATGACCCGAAGAACGATGCCGAATATATCAAAGAGAAATCCAAGAAGACCGCCTTCACAACGAGTATTCGCGTCATCTGTACTGGCTCGGACGAGTTCGCGGTAGACGCGCAGATGCAGCATACGCTCGCCGCGTTCTCCCAGCTCACTGGCCCAGGATACAATTCGCTCGTCCCACGCCGGTATGTGCCAACGGGGACTATCCTCCATAACTACCTCTATCGCTATATCTCGAATGTCGCGGAGCAGTCCATGACACTCAATATTGAGGAGCTCGCTTCGCTCTTCCATTTCCCAGCGAGCAAATACAACAAGACACCGGAGATCGTCTGGCAGAATTTCAAGGTCGTGAAAGCTCCCGCGAATATCCCGCACGAGGGGCTCCTCATGGGACACAACGAGTTCGCCGGTGTGAAAACGGAAATCCGGATCAAGAACGAGGATCGGTTCCGACACTTCTACGTCATTGGACAGACCGGTACCGGAAAGTCCTCCATCATGCAGATCATGGCACGCCAGGATCTGCGAGAAGGTCGCGGACTCGCCGTCATTGATCCGCACGGAGACCTCGCGAACGATCTCCTGCCGTTCGTGCCACGGGAGCGCGCGGACGATGTGATCTACTTCAATCCTGCGGACATCGAACGGCCAATGGGCCTCAACCTGCTCGAAGCAAACAATGACGATGAGAAGGAGATCGTTGCACAGGACGCACTCAATATCATGATCAAGCTCTTCGGAAACGAAATCTTCGGACCGCGATTGCAGGACTATTTTCGCAATGGCGTCCTCACGCTCATGGACTATCCGGGAGGCTCGGCACTCACAGATATTGTCCGACTCTTCACGGACGATGCATTCCAGCAGGAACGCCGAAAGAATCTCAAGAACCCCGTCGTCAAAACGTGGTGGGATTACACCTTCGCCAAAATGGGAGAGCGCGAGAAGGGGGAAATTATCCCATTCTGGTCAGCGAAGTTTGGAGGGTTCATTACCAATACCCTCATGCGCAACATCATCGGACAGACCAAGAGTTCATTCGACGTATACAAGCTCATGCAGGAAGGAAAGATTCTCTTCGTAAACCTTTCCAAGGGAAAACTCGGAGACTTCAATGCGAATCTCATCGGTATGATCCTCGTTTCGAAGATCCAAATGGGTGCCATGAAACGCCAAGACTTGCCGAAGGAACAACGAACGGATTTTTTCCTCTATATTGACGAGTTCCAGAACCTCGTGACGGACTCTATCGAGAGTATCCTCTCAGAAGCCCGAAAATACCGTCTCGGACTCATCGTAGCACACCAGTACCTCGGACAGCTCGAAAAATCGGACGCGCTCACCAAGTCGCACGTCAACCTGAAGAACGCCATCTTCGGAAACGTGGGATCAATGATGATCTACAAGGTCGGACCGGAAGATGCCGAATTCATCCAGAAGCAGGTCTCACCGCAATTCAGCGACCACGACCTCATGAACGTGGACAAGCTCAAAGGGGTGATGAAGCTCTCTATTGACGGACAACCATCAACCGCATTCAGCATGAATCCGCTCCTGCCATGGAACGAAAAGGGTGACCCGAAGATCGGAAGCGCGATCAAGGAGCTCTCCCGGCTCAAATACGGACGCTCGCGCGATTTCATCCAGAAAGAAATAACCTTCCGCGTATGAAGCCTCTAATAGTCGCGTTCGTGCTTGCGATCGCAACTGCCCCAACAACCACTGCGGCACAGAGTGCTGCCGAGTTGCCACTGGAGAGCTACCAGTCGTTTGAAGCGACAACGAAAACGAACTGCGACATGTCATCTCCTTATGCAGGATGGGAAGATACTAACCCCCTCCGAAACAAGAGCAACCCGTACCCGGAAATCACGGATGAGAAACTCCGCGACCGCTATGAGCAGTACATGGCAAAAATCCACGCGGACCCATCGTGCTTCTCGGAGACGCCGACCGGAATTCCAGCACTCGATCTCGCGAAGTGCGTGTATCGCGAGACGCAAAATACCCTCTTCGCCTGCTACGCGATAGAAACCCAGCTCAAGATCGCAACCGAGATCCGCGACCAATTTACCGGAAACGGCCGAGCCAAGGAGGTGCTCGATGCAAAAGTGGAGACTCTCAAGAAAATGCAAATGGGTGATGGGACGAATGAATCTGTATGTGCCACGGTCAATGTGGAAGGTCCGGAACTCAAGAAGGCTCTCCTCAAAAACTCGAGCGTGCATATGTGCCGATACGTCTACTATCTCGGCTACCTCCATGCCAATGCAACGAACAATTCAAAGGCATTCATTACGGAAAATACACCACAAGGCGCGCAATACTCGGTCGGGAATACCGAAGACGCGAGTCGTGTCCTCGGTGGTATAGCCGGTACGATCCAAAACGAGGGCGCGCGAGTCCGACAGGTCCAGCGGACCGCCATCGAAGCATTCGTGGGAATGGACCGCACCTACGGCATGCACCTTATGCTTACGGTCATCTATGAGGACTTCGTAGAAATACGAGACCGGCTCAAAGCACTCCTCAACCCCATGGGACAATTCGTCTACAAGGCATCGAATGCACAAAGTCCGTACAATCGTTAACGCGCTTGCTATATGCGGAATTCCAAACAATATCGAAGCAATCTTCGAGAGGATGTATACAAGGACCTCTCCCAGAATGAAATGTCCACCTCGGTCACCTTCGCTTCTTTCCTTGCGGCGGTTTCGACATTTTTCGTGGGGGCACTCATATCGAGACTCGGTGACACGGACTACATCATCCGTGTGCCCGTGGCGTATCTCATTATCAGTATGCTCGGGTTCCTGTTCGCGGCGGTGTTCTATATGAACGGGGTAAATCTCATCAAATACCAGCGGGAGCGTGCCAAATACTGCAACAACTTCGCCACGACCATCATGGAGTATTTTTGAGTCTGGTTCCTGGTAGCGGCAATTCCGCCCACCATCGCGGCCATCACGGATGATGTATTTCTCCAGACCATCACACTCTCCGCCACCATTGTCAGCATTTTGCTCTACGAATACGCAAATATCTCCATTACAAGCTACATCTTCATGGATTGGAGATGGTTCGTATCCGGAATCTACGCCCTCTTTGTCTTGATGCTTCCGGTATCATCCGTATACCCATGGGCGTTCGTTGGGATATCCGGGTCGTTTATCGTCTACGCCGCCACAATCGCTTTCTTGGTATTCCGGAATGCGAAGAATATAGAATAGTCGAAAAAACTATCTGCTTCGATCGAAGCAGATAGTTTGCAAAACTCTCGTTAGGATCGCAGGTTTTCCCTCGCCTCACGCGTAAGATCTATGCCGAGCTCCGCGAGCTGCATATCATCTACGGTCGCGGGCGCGTTCATCATCACGTCCTCGGCCTTACCGGACTTGGGGAAGGCGTAGATCTCGCGAATATTCGGCTCATCGCAGAGGATCATCATGAATCGGTCGAATCCGATGGCGAATCCTCCGTGTGGTGGTGGCCCGTAGCGGAATGCCTGGTACATGGCCCCGAATCGTTCGCGGACGGTATTCTCATCCTTGCCGACCATAGAGAACGCTTTGACCATCACATCAACATCGTGGTTCCGGATAGATCCCGAGAGAATCTCGTATCCATTGCACGCGAGGTCGTATTGCTGCGCGTGGATCGTGAGAGGATTCTGATTCATGAGCGCGTCCATCCCTCCGAGCGGCATGGAGAAGGGATTGTGACAAAAATCGAGCCTACCATCGTCCCCCTCTTCGTAGAAGGGAAAATCCGTAATCCATGCGAACGCAAGGTGCTTCTTGTCCGCAAGGTCAAACCAATCACGTAGGGTATTACGAACGACTCCGAGGACTTTGCAAACTCCCGCATGTTCCCCGGCACCGAAGAAGATCATGTCCCCCGCCTTCGGCGACAGCTTGGTTTCGAGAGCCTCCATCTCGGCATCCGAGAAGAATTTGAGAATGGGGCTGCGCGGACCCTCGGCCTCGTAGATGATGTAGGCAAGTCCCTTGGCTCCGGCATCCTGAGCGACCTTCGTGAGATCATCGATCTGCGAACGACTCATGGATTTTCCTTCGAGTTTCATGGCTTTTACCACGCCTCCAGTATCCACCGCGCCTCGGAAGACCGAGAAGTCGCTCGATCGGAAATCATCGGTGAAATCTTCGAAACGCAGACCAAAACGGATATCTGGCTTATCGGTCCCGTATCGATCGATTGCCTCAGTATAGGGAATACGGATGAATGAATCGGCCGTAATGGACTTACTCGGCACAATCGATGGCACGAGATCGCGGATGAATGATTCCACCACTCGGAAAACATCGTCTTGCTCTACGAAGCTCATCTCGCAATCGATCTGGTAGAACTCACAGGAGTGACGGTCTGCTCGGGGATCCTCGTCACGGAAGCACGGAGCGATCTGAAAGTACTTGTCAACCCCCCCAACCATAAGAAGCTGCTTGTACTGCTGGGGGGCCTGCGGCAGAGCGTAGAATTTGCCGTGGTGGATGCGCGAGGGGATGAGATAATCGCGTGCCCCTTCAGGACTTGATACCGTGAAGATTGGTGTCTGCACTTCCAGAAAGTCGTGCGCAGAGAACCAGTTACGGGTGAAATGGTTCATCTTGGCTCGGAACTGCACGTTCGAGAGGGTCTTTGTCCGGCGAAGATCGAGGTATCGGTAACGAAAACGGAGATCTTCCTTGGTATCGGTATGGTCCGAGATCTCGAACGGTGGAGTCTCGGAGCGAGTGAGAATCTCGGCAGCAATGATGACGACTTCGATATGTCCGGTCGAGAGGTTGGGATTGGATTGTCCATCCGGACGAGCGCGAACGACTCCCGTGAGTTTCACGACATATTCGGAACGAAACGTATCAGCGACATTCCAAGCTTCTTCGCCGTCCTTCGGATCGAAAACGGTCTGCGTGAGACCATAACGGTCGCGTAGATCGATGAAGATGACTCCGCCGTGGTCACGGCGATTCGCCACCCATCCGGCGAGCGTGACGGTTTGTCAGATATGGTCGGCGGAAAGCTCGCCGCAGGTGTGAGTACGGTGCATGGCGTAGGGGCAGATTTTAGGACCCGCCTATTGTAGCGGGGCATGCGGAAAAAGCAAAGGGAAAGGATTAGGTTGATTTCACGAACATACCGGATAGCATTGGATCGAGTTTACCCCAGTATACCTATGAAATACCTCGTGCGCTCCTTTCGGGAAATTGGCCTCATCGGAGGCGATATCCTCCGTCTCTACCGACACTTCTTCGACTGGAATCTCAAGAAGCTCTTTTTCCTCTTCTATTTCGCAGCGGGAGCGGTGGTTTTATCAATCCCGTTTGTCGTGACCGTGGCACTCATCGGGTATGCGAACCCGGACCTAGTAGCAAACCTTACCGCGGCCGTTGCGGGTGTGAATGCCGGACGGCCTGTCGATGAACTCATCCAGACGGTCGCCAACACCGCCCTACCAGTCGCAGGAATCGCCCTTGCGATCGGCGGTATTCTGACAATCTTCCTCATTGCATCCATGTATGCCGTGGTGCTGCTCTCCCGGGTCTATCTGGGATACATCGATGATCGGAAGATCTCTATTCCATCACTCCCGCTCTGGTCCTGGCATGGCATCAAGCAGGTGATCGGCGCGCTTTCTTGGCAGGGCGTCCGCCTACTCGGACTTCTCGTGATCGCAGGAATCCTACTCGTGGTGGCGCGCATCGTCCTCGGATCGGATGCGACATTGGTCTATGGAATCTCCGGGGTGATTTTTGCAGTCATCTTCGTCTATGTGATCGTCCGCATGTCATTCGTATTCGGGTCGCTCGGTGAGGAGAGCGGTACTGGAGGTTGGCAGCTCGCTCGCGAAAACTGGACTCTCTTCCGTGGGCCTACCGGACTCCTCGCGATCGCCACATGCGCGCCGTATCTGCTCGGTCTCGTCATGCTCACGGCCCTATTCGACCAGACGGCGTTCGGGAGCACGTTCGCGGGATCGATTTTCTGGTTCTTCGTGTTCGACAGCGTGGAGATGATGGTGTTCATATCGATATACGCGCGGGTACGGGAGGGGAAGTTTTTCAGAAACAGCAATCCCTAAACGTTCATCGAGCTTCGGCGTACGATCCGAAATCCACTTGCAAACATGCTGGCACACAACAATACGGCTGTTGTACGATAGGAATGCACTTCGTATGGAGAGGAATTCGTTACTCCGGCAGACTCCGGTACGAGAGGGCCTCGGCGCAGTCCGATACCGCGATTCTCTCGCGTCCGTCGAGATCGGCGATAGTACGCGACACCCGCAAAAGCCGGAAGTATGCGCGGGTCGAGAGCGAGAACCGCTCCACCGCACGCACGAGAAACGCTCGGGCATCG
Source organism: Patescibacteria group bacterium UBA2023 (assembly GCA_002335145.1). Classification (GTDB taxonomy): domain Bacteria; phylum Patescibacteriota; class Gracilibacteria; order BD1-5; family UBA2023; genus UBA2023. The sequence goes on along the minus strand of DDBV01000033.1, from coordinate 31,897 downwards.
TCATCCAATCCACAGTGACGCTCGATGAGATCGTTCCCCATTTCGGCATTGGTGCGGATCGCCGTATCGACGAATCTCGAGGCCTGCACGGATCGGGCGGACTCCACTCGTTCGCGGAGACGCTCGCTCATCTCCCCGGTCTTGCGGGTGGCCGATTCCGAGATCTCCCCGGTCTTGACGCGCGGCACATGGACCACGAGATCGATACGGTCGAGCATAGGGCCCGAGAGCTTGCGACGGTAGCGTTCTACTTCTCGTGGAGAATCCTTGCAGGGAATTTCCGGATCGCCGAGATAGCCACAGGGACAAGGATTCATGGCGGCCACGAGCTGGCAACGCGCGGGGTACGTGCAACTCATGCTCACGCGATTCACGGTAATCTCGCCGTCTTCGAGCGGCTGACGCAGAGTCTCGAGAATACGTTGGTCGAATTCCAGAAGCTCATCGAGAAATAGCACTCCCCGGTGGGCGAGACTGATCTCCCCGGGGCGGCTGTCGCGCCCTCATCCGATAATACTCGCCGCGCTCGCGGTATGGTGGACGCGGCGGAACGGCCGGACCGTGACGAGCGGATGATTGTCCGAGAGAAGTCAGGAAACGGAGTAGATCTTGGAGACTTCGAGCATCTCATCGAAGGACATGGACGGCTGGATGCCGGCGAACGCTTCCGCGAGCATTGTCTTGCCGCTACCAGGAGGGCCAGACATGAGAATATTGTGTCCTCCCGCCGCCGCAATAAGCAGGGCGCGCTTCGCATGAGTCTGTCCGATAATGGAAATGAAATCTGGATACCGGGCCAGCTCGGATCAAGCGGCGAGCGGATAGTCGTCCGACCGCACGGAATCCGGATCGACCGCACCGGAGAGGATACCTACGGTCTGCCGCAGAGTTCGGACGGGAATAATGGCAATGTCGGGGATCATTGATGCCTCGCGGAAATTCGACTCAGGAACGAATACTCTCGCGAATCCCATTTCCCGAGCAGACGCCACAGACGGCAACACGCTCGATGTAGCCCGAACCGATCCATCGAGCGCGAGCTCTCCGAGGAATACGGTCTTCTCGAGAGCTTCTTTCGGGAGATCGACTTCTTTTTGAATGACCGCGAGCGCGATCGGCAGATCGAAGGCTCCGCGCTTCCGGACGCTCGCGGGAGCGAGATTCACCACGATCTTCGCGATAGGAAACGTGAATCCTGAATTCTTGATCGCGCTGCGGACACGCTCCCGACTCTCCTGCGTAGCGAGATCCGGCAGTCCCACGATAGAGAATGACGGAAGGCCCGAACCCACGTCCGCCTCTACATCGAGACGCTGACCAGAGAGTCCGGACACAGCAACGGAGTAGACTCGGGAAAACATGAAATCGAAGACAAGACATATTACAGATCATAGTACGCGCTTTTGTAAAAAGTCCGAAACAAAAGCTCATGTCACTCTCGGAACATTCGTATGAATGTATTGGACCTGTTTTTTTGCGCCATGAATTGACAGAAGATCATATTTCCATGTAAAACATGAGTATTTTCCAACTTCCCCGTGACGAAATGGAGTAAACGATACTCGCACAGGTGGCCGAGATAGAACACCCGTACATCGAGGCGGTAGCGAATAGGTTTCTCCCCCTTGCGCAAGAAGCTCGCCCGAAAGTACGCTGGAAAAAATCCTTTCGATATCGTGCTCGACTCGAAAAGCACAGAAGCAAACCCGCAAAGACGAAAAGGAATCGGTGAATACGCCGCACACATGATCGGCATGAACCGAATTATCCAGGGAATGTCTCGCTTGACGAAGATTGTTCGATCCATCGGCAGCATTCGCGAGGAATATGAAAATATTTTCTCGCCTCTTCATGTTTCTTGCGTATACTGGCGTCTCCCAAATATTCGCCACGCTTCCATGCGGACCGTCCGCCTCTCTGCCAACGAACACTCTCCCCTCCGGGTCGATACCGACACGCTCATCGTAGATGACGTGCCAGATGGAGCGCACGAGATCACGGTACATGATCGTGCCCGTCTCGTCTACGCTTCCGTTGATACTGGTGGTTCGGAGTCGGTGCGGCTCATTCGGCTGATAGGACCTGGATCGTCCGCGACTATCCGGAGTATCGCGAGTGTCCATGATTCCCAGAGCAAACGACGGATTGAAACGCGCCTCGAGGCCAATGAAACAAAAACCGACATACTCCTGCTCTCGCTCGCGCACGATGGCAGCGAAATAGATCTCGATGGGATACTCGCAATTCCCGAGGGGGTCCGTGGAGCTGAATGATCCCTCGAGGAGCACAATATCTTTCTCGGTAACACCGGGAAAATCCGATGACTCCCCACTCTGCTCGTACACTCAGACGAGGTGCGTGCCTCACATGCCATGAGGGTAGAACGCGTTTCTGCGGAGCGGATCTTCTATCTGCGAAGTCGCGGCTTCAGTAAGCATGAAGCGATCGATTCGCTCACCGGCGCGCAAATCCGATCAGCACTCCGTCCGGTAGCCGAGAGTGATCCGGCTGTATGCGCTGAGCTCCTTTCCATCCTTTGATTCTCCGATACCGAATAAATCCCATGAAGAATTTCCGATCCGACTTTCCCGTCTTCGAGACTCATCCAAACCTCATCTACCTCGACTCCACGGCAAGCGCACTCAAACCTCGCATAGTCATAGAGGAAACCTCGCGGTTTTCCGTGGAATCATATGCCAACATCCACCGTGGCGCATATCCCCTCTCGGAGGCAGCGGAGATTGTGTATGATCGCTCCAAGAAGCGTGTGGCGAACTTCATCGGGGCGAACTCTCCGGCTGAGATCGTGTACACCTACAACGCGACCTATGCTCTCAATTATCTGGCGGGGTCGATGCGGCGATCCGGGTGGATCGGACGCGGAGACAAGATTCTCGTATCCCTGGCCGAGCATCATGCGAATGTCGTCCCCTGGCAGATGCTCGCCGAAGAGGTGGGAGCGACAGTGGAATTCGTCCGACTCGATGAGTCCTACGATCTTGATTTCGCCGATTTCGAACGCAAGTACGATGACTCCGTCCGAGTCGTCGCTCTCGCGCACGTTTCGAATGTGACGGGCAAGATATTCTCGCTCGAACGACTCTCTGCCATGCTTCGGGACGATACGTATCTTGTCGTGGATGCGAGCCAGTCGGCACCGGGAGCATTCCTGGATGTGCAAATGCTCGATGCGGACTTCGCCTTCTTCACGGGTCACAAGATGTTCGCTGAGACCGGTCTCGGGGTACTCTGGGGACGCGAGGACCTCTTGCGTGAGATGCGCCCCGCGTTCGGATGAGGTGGTGCGATCAATTGGGTCTCTGAGGACGGATACGAATCAGCCGGACTTCCCTATCGTCACGAGCCGGGCACGCCCCATATCCAGGGTGCGGCGAGTATCGACTCAGCCATCCGCTACATCGAGAGTATCGGGGGGCGCGAGACGATCAACGAAATCAAGAACGGTCTCGTCGCTCACGCATTACGGCGACTGGAAGAATTTCCCCACCCCATCGATCTGCTCGGACCGCGGGGAGTGGAGGGGCGGGTCGGTATCCTCTCGCATTCGATCCCGGACGTCCATATCGCCGATCTCGCCGAGTACCTGGGTGAGCGCGATATCTGCGTCCGCGCAGGACTCCATTGTGCCGAGCCTCTCGCCCGATGGCGCGATGTGCGCGGAACAGTCCGGGCGAGTCTCGGCATCTACAATACCATCGAGGATATCGACCGGTTTTATGATGCCATGATCGATGGAATAACGGCACTGCGCCGGTAAGTCCCATGATGATTTCAAACGAGCTTTTGGCCGAGTATGCCAAAAACCCCGCGAATAAGGGCATGATCCCGGATGCGACCATCTCGCGACGGGAAACAAACCGTCTCTGTGACGATGCGATTACTGTGCACCTGCGAATCGAAAACGATCGCATTGTTGGTTTCGGATTCGAGGGAGACACCGCGATCGTGACGACCGCGTGCGCGAGTATCTTCGGCGAGAGTATCATCGACATGGCTGTAGATGAAATTCTTTCACTCGATGAGCACTATATCCGAGAGAATCTTGGCATCGAGGTCACACATCGCCGGCGACAGTCGAGCGTGTTCGCACTGCTTGCCACCCGCAATGCTCTGCACGAGTGGCGGGGCGACGGGATTGTCGATGACTTCGCGTCGGTACTGCAGTAGACATTGCTACTCTCCCACCGGAAGCAACTTACTCATTGTTAACTCGACAGGAACCAGACCAAGTTCCGTATACAGCGCGATTGCCGTTTCATTGAACGCGTAGACGTTGAGTTCGATGCGCCGGTATCCTCGGTCTCTCGCGAACCGTTCAATCGCCGCCATAAGCTTCTTTCCCACTCCCCGACTTCGGAATTTTTCGGCGACGACGATGGTATCAATTTTATACCAACGATCATCCTGAAGTACGAGATGACCCTCGCGACTCTCTCCATAACCCTCTACAAACCCGATGATATCCTCGCCCTCTTGGGCTACGAACCGGACATGATCCGGGTGGGGCATGGCGAGTCTCAGCTCCGACGAGAGAGTTGCGGTATCACCGCGAAAGATGGTACCAAGAGCACGGTGATGGATATCGAAGATAACATCCGTGAGATGCAGAATGGCAGCAGCGTCAGACTCAACCGCCTCGCGGATAACGGGAACATTTGGACTCAAGACGTCATTGAAATGAATATATAGCGTATCGTACCAAAAATGTCTCTCAAAAACAAATCCCCGATCGCTCGGGGATTTTCATTCTTCAGAGAGAATCAGTTACGCAGCGGCTTCTTCGTTCGACTCGTTGTCGTTTGCAGCTTCTTCGGTCTTCTTCTTGGTCGCGCGAGGCTTCTTGGCAGGCTTCTCTTCATCGGCCGAAGCTTCGGAAGCCGGAGTTTCTGCGGACTTGGGAGCCTCGGTGAGTGCCTTCATGGAGAGACCGATACGGCGGCTCGTGATATCGAGCGCGATGATCTTGGCCTCCACGTTGTCTCCGACACGGACGAGATCCTCTACGTTCTCGATCGGATCGTGCGAGATCTCCGAGAGGTGAATGAGTCCGTTCACTCCTCCGGCGAGCCCGAGGAAGATACCGAACTGGGAAATCTTCACGACCGGAGCCGTAACGACATCTCCGACATTGTAGCGAGATGCGATGTCCTCCCATGGGTTGGTCTTGAGACGCTTCATGGAGAGGCTGATCTTCTCCTGCTCGATGCCGATGACCTGGACGGTAACCTTGTCCGAGACCTTGGCGAACTTGGACGGATCCGAGACGTGTCCCCAGTCGATCTCCGAGACGTGCACGAGACCCTCGAGTCCGTTGAACGTGACGAAGAGACCGTAGGTGAGGATACCGCTAACCACTCCTTCCACGTTGTCTCCAACCTTGAGCTTGGAGAGGGCGTCCATGCGCTGCTCCTCGATCGCGGCCTTCTCGGAGAAGATGATCTTCTTCCCATCGTTGTCCACGTTGATGACGCGAACCTTGAACGGCTTACCGACGAGCCCACGCAGATGATCGAGGATCTTCTCGGCATTGGCTCCCTCGACACGCGGATAGTGCAGGGGCGTGAGCTGGGAGACAGGGATGAATCCCTTGACTCCATCGAGGTCGATCAGAAGTCCTCCCTTATTGGCTTCGTTCGGAATGACGGTGATGATTTCCTTGGTATCGAAATTCTGGTGCAGCTTCTCGATGAGCCGAGCTTGGCTTGCCTTACGAAGCGAAAGCACAATGAGTCCTGCTTCCTCATCCTCATCGATGACAATTGCCTCCACAGTGGAGCCAACCCCAATCTCGGAAACATCCTCAATGGAGGAGTGAAGATGGGATCCGGAAATAATTCCGGTAAATTGTCCCGCGAGATCAACGAGGATCATTTTAGGTGTTGCGTAGAGGGCAGTACCCTGCACGACATCACCGATATTTATACGCTTGATAGGGTCCATGGTCGCCGCAATGGCACTGAAGTCGTTCTGGTTTCCTGTAGTTGCCGGCATGATAGCGGTAACGGTTAGGGAATAAAAAGAAATGGGGCGAATGACGGGATTCGAACCCGCGACATCCAGATTCACAGTCTGGTGTTCTAACCAACTGAACTACATCCGCCATACGCGCGTAGTCCCTATTGTCTTAGTGAAAAAGGGCGCGGAAATTATAGAGAGAATATCATGGAAAGCAAAAAGAAATTTCGAAAGAGAAATTTCTCCACCGTATTCCTGAAAAAATCCCGGAAGCGATCATATACGGACCGTATTAAGGATAAGCGTGGTTATTGGGGCGGAAGAAGCGGGACACAGAAGAGTGCGGGGAGACTTGACGAATATTTCTTATTTTGTATATTTCCTATGTTGATTCTTGTTCTGATTTTACCTTTATTTTGCCTTCTTTTCTTTCTTCTGAATGTCTAAAGCAACCACCATTTCTCACGGCCTGAGGCCAGGAATCACAACATATGCCAAGGATTTTTTTACCCCTCGCGGCTCCATACCTCTTGCAATACTCCAAACTTCGATCGCTACTACGGGCATGGGCATCATCCATGGAAAATCCGGATGCCTCGTGACGGATATGTGAGGCAGGCTCCTCTTACCAAGGAGGCCCTCCGAAGCCGGATGATGATACAGCTACCTCCACGGAACCATGGAGACGGCTATGTATGAAAACGATGTGCGTCCAGAGAGTGAGCTGGAGACACTCATACGCCGAGGGGAGCAGGAATGAGGATCGACCTTTGCAAAATTCCTCGATGAGTCATCGGGAGAAACCGACCATGTCGTCTTCGCACCGGAGGAACATACCCCATACTGGGAATCTGTCTGCGTATATCAGAACGTTCCGGAAATGCTCCTGCCGAGATTCGGTGTGCCAGAGTATCAGACGTGAGTTGATCGAATCCCCTTCCACAAGGCCCTCGCAGTAATCACCAACGATCATGAATCGGCCGATTCATGACTCGTACGGGCACTGGAATTCTTCACGAAGAGACAAGTAATCGACTATATCGACCGACCGAGCTAACCACGAAAGGTGTTTGGAAGTCGAAAAAACACTCCGTATCGGAGTGTTTTTTCGAGAATGAATCGACAGAGCGGCCGAAAGAATCTGAACGAGAAACTCTCGAAAAGGGAATTTCTGTTTTAGAGGTCGGAGAAGTTCGCAGGGAGCTGGTCCACCGACCGAACACCGCCGGAACCTACTTCGAGCGAGTCTCCGCTCGAGCCACCGAAGATGCGGACAGAGAGGTCCTGGATCGTGCTGAAAATGGTACGCGGCGAGAGATATGCCGATATATCAAGACCGAGAAGATCACCGAACCGTGGTACCACAAAGAGCGAGAGAACAACCACAATGATACCGACAACAGCATAGCGGATACTGTTGATTGCGGGTTTGACCTTCTCGTCTTTTCCTCCGGACAATATGAGCATAAGCCCTCCCCAAATAATAAAGAGGACCGAGAGAAATCCAGAAACGAGAACAACGAGAGCAACACCAACGCGGATGACATCATCGATATCGTAGGCACGATTCGGGTCGAGAACCGGCCCAGCGGCATAGGCGATTTCCACAAACATGGGCGTGTATTGATGAGGAGATAGATCTGCGTCCATGGTATCGGGAAAGCGGTTTTTTGCAAATCTGAAACGACATCGATCAGGGTTGGACGATTTTTTGCGTTTTACCGATCATTGCGTATAATTATTGTGAGTCTCTAGAAAAACTTGCCATGCATACACTGATCCCGACCATCCTTTCCGTGCTATTGCTGCTGTCAGCTTGTGCCGATAGCCGCGACTCGCAAGATGCAAACAACTCTACCCCTAACGAATCCGGAACATGAACCTACGTCACGGGCGGACCAAATACCTAGTCCGTCTCCTCTGTGTGATAGCGGGTCTCTGGCTCGCACCATCAGCTGTCTCGGCAGCGATCGTTGACTGTGCCACATTCGATACGGGCGGAAATGCCTGCGAGGTCTGCGCAACCGACCGATATTATCTCGGCGAAGGATTTTGGATGTGGGACTGGTTCTACAACAATTTCCCATGACGACCGGAGATCGTTTTTTCCAACGGGGCATCGAGCGCGAATATCGACCCCATGGGACATCTCTCTCTCAATCAGGATGGGGAATCAACAAACACCCGCATCACATCGTATTACATGCCCCAAGGATATGTGAATGCCGAAGGGCTGAACCGATTGGTTATCTTTAATCCTCGCGGTCTCAAATTCACGAATCACCCGGCTTCACGCGACCAAGTCGCGGCGCGTGTGGTATACGACCTCCACTATAGCGTCCCATCGATAGACGGCTCCGATAGCCAGACGTCTTTCAATTGGTCGTACACCGAGTGAGTCGAGTCAACGAACAATGGACGCCCGTTCCTCACGACTAATGGCCATTTCGATAACGTCGTGAGCACGAAACACTTTTATAGCACAACCCCGCCGCGACGTCGGCACGTGGAATGTCACAACCTCTATGTGGACTGGTGCGGTGACGGTGTACGAAATGGAGCGGAAGCCTGCGACCTCTGAAGCCAAAACGGCGTGCCCGGATCGGGCTGTAGCGCATCGTGTGAGTCAGTTCCAGTCAGTCCTTCGTGCGCCCGTGGATCGATCACGCTTCCGCTTACCTCTTATATCAACCAATCAACTCCGGGACTCTGCGCCTCGGGCAATGTGACGGGATTCGTTGATTCCGGTCAGGATTCCAATGGCATTATCCACTACTCCTGGGCCTGTGACGGAAGTGCTATGGGAGGATCGTGTGCAGCAGACCTCGATACAAGCCTCGTGACGAACGCCTGCATCCGCGGCAACATAACACTGCCGCTCAGTACGCCCATCAACCAGACAACCTCCGGACTCTGCGCCTCGGGCAATGTGACGGGATTCGTTGAGAATTACGATGCCTCAACGAGAACGGTATCATACTCCTGGGCCTGTGACGGAAGTGCCATGGGAGGATCGTGTGCGGCGAATCTGACCTTCACTGTTGGAGATTCCTGCATACCGGGATCAACCACCGGGCCACAACCACTCGAAATCAACGAGACAACTCCATGACTCTGCCGATTCGGTTCGGCCGAAGGATTCATACGATCGTGACCAGATGGATCTGGAACCTTTTCATACGCGTGGGGCTGTGCTGGAAGTACCATCGGCGGAGCCTGTATCGCGAGCTACAACTCAACAATTCCTCCGGCGTCCTGTGTCCGCGGATCGATCACGCTTCCGCTTACTGGAGCGATTACCGCATGAACCTCCGGACTCTGCGCCTCGGGCAATGTGACCGGATTTAGTGAATCCGTGGATGGAAGCGGGAATGTGAACTATACCTGGGCCTGTGACGGAAGTGCTATGGGAGGGTCATGTGCGGCGAGCTACACCCCTGGTGGCAGCTCTTGTCAACCCGGAGGCGTTGGTGCAAGTGTCGGGAGTCCTCTCTCGATCGCAAGCACGGGCCTCTGTGCGGCTGGCCCCTCGGCGGTGCATGACTTCACTCAGACCGCACCAGATAACTCCGGAAACGTCTACTACTCTTGGGCATGTGGGTCGAGCATGGCAGGAGGCCTCTGTGTCTCCCACTATGTAGCCATATCCGGCGGATCGAGCTGTAATCCGGGGTTCACGGTGGGCAATGTCCGCGGATCGATAACGGCAAACACCCCGTGACTCTGTGCAGCTGGTCCCTCGGCGGTGCATGACTTCACCGCTACAGCCCCAGATAGCGCGGGCGTGATCCACTATTCTTGGGGATGTGGATCGAGCATGGCTGGAGGCCTCTGCTCTGCCGATTATAGCGGTGGAGGTGGAGGCGGAGGTGGATGAGGTGGCGGTGGATGAGGATACTGCGGAGATGGGTACCTCGGCGTAGGAGAGTCGTGCGAGACGCACCGATGGTCGGTCATCGGCGGCGTAAACACGCTCGTACCGAATACGACGACACCCGGCTGCCGGTCGGACTGCACGTACTGCGGAGACGGCACGCTCCAGATTGGCCATGGCGAAGAATGCGATGCGGCACAGCCAGGATGCAATGTAAGCTGTACCCTCTCCACCTTCACGAATCCCGGACAATACCCTGGAGACCTCAATATGACGAATCCTGGAGGGGGTGTCTCGAAGCTTGCAGACTTCCGGGTCATCATCGGAAACAATGTCTCGGTCTTCTCCGATGGGACGGCTATTACGTTCGACCGATCATACCCCTTCTACATAGACGGATCTTCCGGACGGCAAGTCTGCATGCGCGATACCGATCCAGCAATCAAACGCGACAATGCTGCGTACTGCAAGACGATCGCCATGTCCGCGCCAGATACGAGCCTCACGCTCTTTTCTGGGACCGAACCGGGAGTGCGAAACTTCGTGGGAAATACCGATGCAATAGCATCCGGTGGGTATGAGGATACGACTTCTTCATCATTCTACGTAGAACTCGGATACCTGCAGGAGCCGATCAAAACTCGCATAGCCAAGCCCGCGGTCGCCGGCACATCCTGAGGAGGCGGATACCTTGCCCGCTCGGCCGGATACGATGTTGGGTATCTTAATTTCGATCCCGCAGGGGCAAGCTCACAGCGATTTCTCGCGAACATTGAATCCGGGAACTTTACCACCGTGAGCCTCCGGACATCCGATCTCGGAACCGAAAAGAATCTCTCGTCCCTCTCCTACTCTGCCCAAGCAGATAGCACCATGCAAACACGTGTCGACTCGTGAGTCGCACAGGGTGGTGATTCGATCAATCGCTCTGCCCGGACCGTCACAATTTCCACCGTCCCCTCCGGGACAACGATCTCGTCCGAATATGATTTCGATACCCTCTTGCCCGCATTCCGTGACCAAAGGGACATACGGGTCCAGAAATACGGAGACCTTGTCTTGAACGGGCTCAATCTCTCGGAAGTCCGGACCATCATCGTGGAAGACGGAGACCTACGGATCACCGGAAACATAACACACGCGCCATCGGCGAGCTATGCATTCGTGGTGAAGAACGGAGATATCATCATCGATGCGTCCGTCACGTCCATCTCGGGAGTCTTCGTTGTCTCAAACGGATCGCTCATCGGTACTGCCCGTACGACCGATCGACTCGTGATCGATGGATCGGTCTATGGCGATATCGAGCCACTGCTCGATACTCGCACCTATATACGCGGCGAGGCAAGCTACGAGGCACTCTCGGTCGGAGTGATCGTGAACTACTCGAATCGTGTCCTCATCAATCCTCCGCCGCTCGTCAAGGACTTCGTCCGGCGGTTCTCAGTCGATCGGGTCGCGAAGTAATAAAAAACACCGCCATGTGGCGGTGTTTTTTATTAGACCAGCACGGAGACAGGCACACTCCTGAGTCGCAAATCGGTGGATGCATGAGACCCTCCCACTCGATCCAGACGAAAAACCCCGGACTGGTTATCCGGGGTTCGGGAGTGCGCGAGAATTATGCGGCAATATCACGGATCTTGGCGACAATATCCTCCACCGACTGGACGCCCGTCCATGCGTGCACGGGTTGTCCATCCTTGAAAACAATGAGCGTGGGAATGCTCATAACCCGGAAACGCTGAGCGACTTCGGGGGCGGAATCAACATCACATTTCATCACGCGAGCGGTTCATTCCACCTCCTTTGCGATCATTTCGAGGCGCGGGAGCATGATCTGGCACGGACCGCACCACTCAGCCCAGAAGTCTACGAGAACGATGCCAGAGGCAATGTCCGTATCGAAACTCTCGATGGTCGTAGCGGAAACGAAAGAACCTTGATCAGCCATAGGATGGTATCAAAAATGTTAAGGGGAGATTGTACGGATTCAAGATGAAGAAACAACCGAAAAATTATACCCCGGACCACATGAATGGAAATGCGAGATACACGACAAGGCCCACGGACGCAAGGACCATTCCAATAAGCCACAAGCGCATGACAACGGTCTCCTCTGGCCACCCAATCGCTTCTAGGTGGTGGTGGTATGGGGCAATGCGAAAGACCTTTTTTCCATTCCGCAGTTTCTTGCTCGTGATCTGGATAATGACAGAGAGAATCTCGAGAATGAATATCCCCGAGATTATCAGGAGAATAACGAGCGTATCTGTCATCATGGCGATGACACCCAATGTCGCGCCGAGCGAGAGTGATCCGACATCTCCCATGTAAAACCGGGCAGGCTTGATATTAAACCATAAAAACGCCATGAGTGTCCCGACAACGAGCATGCAGAACGCTGAAAGGATGAGCATCTGCCGGTCGTAGGCGATAAACGCGTAGACCGCGTAGTCGAAAAGCAACAATCCCCCAGCAAGCCCATCGAGTCCGTCCGTGAAATTCACGGCATTCGCCATAGAGACAATCACAAGAATGAAAAGCGGAATATAGAGGTACCCGATCTCCACGATCCCGAGAAATGGCACGTGCACGCCGGAGAATCCGAGCTTGGCATAAAACCAATACGCCCCCGCCCCGGCGAAGAGCGAGAGCATGACCATCTTGACGCGAGCAGGCAATCATTTGGTTCGGCCGATACCGCGGATATTGAGGTAGTCGTCTACCAGGCCGATCGCCCCGACCGCGAAGAGTGTGAAAATGGCGAGATAGGTTTCATTGCGATTCCAGAGGGAGAACCGGAGCGTTCCACCAAAAACGTCCGGAAACGTCACTGAAATCCATTGAAGAGACATGGAGACGAGAATGAGTCCGGCAATCACCAAAAGAATGACGCCCGCACCCATCGATGGAGTGCCGGCCTTATCCTTATGGAGCTTGTGAAATTCGGTCGCAGCACCGACGAGTGCCTCGGTCCGGATATTCTTCCCGAGTCGGTGACGATAGAGAAATGCGATATACGGCGGAATCGCGGCAAAAGCACAGGCGAATGCGAGTACCAGGAAGGCGAAGAGAAAAGACAGGTCATTCATGGGTGTGGACTGTGGTGATTGAGAGCCTACTGGCGGTGAGTATACTTCGAAGATCGAAAATCGGATCGAAAAATAATTGACAAGAATTGTTCTTGCAGTATTTTGATTAAAATTCACGTAAGAATCCATGAGACAAGAAGATATTGCGCTCTACCTGGATACGACTCTCGGGCAGTCTCGCCCCGGAAGTCACAATGACGATGCGATTCTCTCCGGACTTTTGACAGGAAGTCCACAATCGTGATAAACAGCGGAATGCGGTATTGGACCTCTGCTCGAACTATGCCCATGGCGTATCGGAGAGACTCGCCAACAAGCCCGTGCCAGTACAGGCACTCTCCATGGCAGATCGCCTATATGCCTACCTCCTCATGAACAAATCGATTTTTACGCCCGTATTCTTCGGACTCATGAGGAACGCGCTCGAGGCTGAGACCCGTGTATCGAAACAACAGGTGAACGATACCCCCTTTGTCTTAAGGGCTCTACCAAAACGGGACAAGACACTCTCCGAACGATATGTCCTCCGGACGACCGCCCACTGAAACGGACAAAACCCCTGGGACACGAACGCAAGCAGTCACCATCTCAATCCCCATACCATGGGCGGGGTAGATACGAACCCCAATCTCATGGTGCTCCCGCAGGAATTTCATCATGCAATCCATCTCATGACCGACAACCTGCCACCACACATCGGTCTAATTGCAATCATGGCGTGGACAAGACGGTACGATCATCGACGGTTTCCCCAACAGAGTAGGACCCAGGCGGCGGTATACGATGTATTCCGCGACATTGGGCGGGATAAGTACGCGGATATTGGTAGCATCTACGTCCCCAAGGCGATCTACGATGGGAGTAAAGAGGGGTATTATATCGGCAAAAAAACGAGCAAAAATCAAGATTTTCGGAGTTGGTGTTCTGCGTCGCGCCGTCCGTATCGCGAGCCAGTGGTAGAGATGATACACCGAGAATTCATAATTCTCTTACCATCATTCTGATAGAGTACGGTTAGGTAGTCGTCATCTGCACTCCCCATGACGCTCTGACACCGTCCAGATAAGCAAGATGATACCGTAACGACTGGCAGCGTAACGCCGCCGGACGATACGGAATACATGGACCGATTCATCCGGGCGATCCATGACAATCCGAGCGACCTCATCGATCACATTGATTACCAGGCACTCATGCGTAGAGCGAGAGGTCGCGGATGCGCGGATATCGCGATGCTCGAAGAAGCCGCTTTGAAACGCCTGTGTATTGAGGACAAACATGAGATGCTACACATATTGCGACATGGTGACATATTCGTACTCAGTGGCTTCTATCACCGTGTCCATACAGTCTCCGGACTCTTCGATAGACAGGCCGAGCAGCTTTTCCGACTCGTGGAATGCACGAACCGGATACTCAGCATCCTCCACCAGGAAGAGGCGGAGGAGCAAAGAAAAACGACACCCGCAGGGCCAACCGGAAGCGATGGACTCGTGCTCGCGGTGAAGGCTCGGGTGCCGTAGGGAAAATGGCCCTTATTGCATTCCGGGGAGATTCATCCCGAGTCCGCCCATCATGGCACGCATCTCTTCGGCTGCAACTTCCTGAGCTTTCTTGATTCCCTTGTTCGCAGCATCGGTAAATGCTTTCTGGAGTTTCTCTTTATTGGATGGAGACAGAAGCGATGTATCCTCGATGACGGTCGATACGACCTGCATCTCTCCATTGACCGTGACAACGACTCCATCGACCTCAGCTTCGATGTGGGTGTTTCCGAGTTTTTCCTTGATCCGAGCCGCTTCCTGCTGGAGCTTCATGAGTTCTTGTGCCTGTCCGTAGTCCATGGTTCTTTGGCTTAATAGACGATACGTCCGGCAGTATAAAACGAAGCGGATTTTTTGCAAATCGGAATCCGATAGGGTACAATGATTCGGAATCGATCAATATATACCTAAATCAATCACCTATGGCAGGATTCTTCGACACCGTGGCCACCGAGGCAGATACCACCATCACGATCGGCAAGACGAACGAGGAAGTTGCGGAAACGATACCGGAAGCCGATACCGCGTCGGTTTCGGCCTTCTTCTCGTGATCAACCGAGAGTTCCGAGCAAGAGACGGGCACGACAGATGAGAGTCCGGTGATTTTCATACAGGAAGCTCCCAAAGAAACCGCTCACATCGAGATCGAGACCGCGGCCGAGCAGACCGAAACAATCGGAGAAATGACGTCCACAATCTCCTCCTCGCCCAACGAGACGATCACTCCCGCAGCAAGCGACCACGAAACGGACGCCAACGCGATTATCCTCGAAGCAATCGTGAAAATGACCGCCCTCCATGATCGCAAAGCCTGCTCGCGCGACACGATCATGGCGGAGGTAGAAGATATCAATTCCCAGATCGCCGCACTCAAGGACAAAGCGAAAGAACGAACCTCCCAGGCGAAGGACATTGCCGCGGATATGAAGAAGATCGAGGAGAATATCGCGGTACTCCAGACACAGAAATCCGCGTAAAGACTGCAAGCAACTAACCAAAAACCGCTATGGCGGACCAGAAAGAGATCACCATCGAGGGCATTCTCGCCCACGCCGTGAATACCAAGGCATCGGATGTGCACCTGGCGACCGGCGAGCACATGGCCTTCCGTGTCCACGGAGAGCTCGAAAAATTCATCCAGGGAGGAGACGCGAGCCGTCTCACCCCCGAAACCATGGAGCGGCTCGTGCGCGAGCTCTACCGGGGCAACGAGACGAATATCAAGGATTTTTATGAGCGACACGACTCGGACTTCGCCTACGTTATCAAGGATGGTACTCCATTCCGTGTCAATGGGTTCTTCAAGCTCGGAAAGATTGCATTCGTCATGCGCCGTATCGAGCGCGAAGCGAAGAAAATGGAAGACCTCGGACTTCCTCCGGGGCTCAAGAAAATCCTCGGTGCGAAACAGGGACTCTTCCTCTTGACAGGGCCGACCGGATCGGGAAAATCAACGACCATGGTCTCCGTCATCGACCGAATCAACGAAAGCCGCAACGAACACATCATCACCATCGAAGACCCTGTGGAGTTCATCTTCACGGATAAAAAATCGATCTTCTCTCAGCGTGAGGTCGGACGCGATACCCAGAGCTTTATCTCGGCCATCCGCGGAGCCATGCGTGAAGATCCGGACATCGTCATCGTCGGAGAGATGCGGGACAAGGATACCGTTGAGGCTGCTATCAACCTCGCTGAGACCGGACACCTCGTCTTCTCGACACTCCATACCTCCGGATCGGTCCAAACCATCAACCGCCTGGTGCAGTTCTTCAATCCGGATGTCCAGGTACAGGCTCGCGTCCGTCTCGCAGATGCCTTGCTCGGAGTCCTCTCCCAGCGTCTGCTGCCGAAGATCGGCGGGGGGCGCGTAGGAGTCCACGAGCTCATGTACATTACCCCGGCGATCAAGAATCTCGTGAAGAGCGGGGATCTCGTGCAGATCAATAACAATATCGAGCTCGGAACGGCTGAGGGTATGATCTCCATGAAAACTTCGTGCGAACAGAAGCGCGACCAGGGTCTCGTGCGCGAGGAGGACTACATGGGATACTTCTTAGACGACCAAAATGACTAAACCGGTGCGATTTTTCGCCGTAGCCGCGATACTCGCAGCACTCTGGACACCGGAGGTCATGGCGGGTGCGGTAGAAATTCCCGTGACGCGTGATGTGACGCGCGCGAGCATGCGCGTGGACGACACCGACTCAGATGCGCTCGATCTCGTAATAGAGGGTGGTCTTGGAGGATTGCAAATCGCCAAAATCATCTTTAGTGGGCTCGCTGTTATCTACCTCGTGTACCTGGGGATCATGATCGTGGTCGCCATGGGGGCCGACACCGATATCGCCACCTACCGGCGACAGGGAATCTATACCGTCCTTGCGTTCCTCTTCGTGAATATTCCAGGACAAATGTACGCCCTCTTCGGCGGTAAAGAACCAGCGCGGATCGGCACGAGCAACAATGCGAATTTTACGAGCGAAGCTACGGACTCGACATCAAATCTCTTCATCAGCTATCGAAACTGGGGATATACTATCACCGAAAATATCGTCCCCTTCCTCCAGATCGGACTCGTAGGCGTGGCGATTTTCCTCTTCACACTCTCGGGAATCAAGATGATCACTTCGCGTGGAAACGATGAGTTCAAGGCCGCCGCAAAAGGAAATATCTTCTACGGAGTGATGGCCCTCATTTTCGTGGGAGTCATTGAAGCATGGACCCGCGTGGTCTACCGTGGCGACATCGAGGGTGGACAGGGTATCTTCGCCCAGCTTACGAATCTCGCACTCTTCATTGCAGGGCCGACGGTCGTCTTCTTCCTCATCCGCGGTGCGTACTACCTCATCATCTCCGCCGGAGACGAAGAGAAAGCGAAAAAAGGAAAGGAAATCCTCATCAATACCTTTATCGCAACCATCCTCTTGCTCGCCGTCTACACATTCCTCAATGACCTCCGCGCTCTTGTCTTCTAGCACTATGAAACTCCTCGCATTTTTCCTCTCCTGTCTCGTTGCTATAATAGCTGTATTGGCAACGGCCATGGTATCTACGCCGGCATACGCCGTGACCGTAGAGGTAACCGAAAAAGTCCCTGGCGCAAACTGCTCCGGTGGGACCGGAAGCCCACAGACCCGCCGCGCCACCTGCGAGATCGGCCGCGGATTCGAGAGTGTCATGGAAATCCTCTCGGGGATGATCAAGTATGGGACGTTTCTCATTGTTCTCATTGGCGTCCTTATGATTGTCGCTTCAGGCGTGCAGATTTCCATGGGAGCTATCGACTCGAGCATGCGCGAAGATGCGAAAAAACGTATTACGCAGGTCCTTACGGGCTTGGCATTCCTCTTCCTCGTTTCTATGATCCTCAATACCGTGGCCCCGTGGGTATACCGGTAAATATCACTGAGTATCAGTTGTAATCCGGCAAGATCATGAAAACACCCCCTCCGCTTCCATCGCCCCCTCGCGCATCGCTCACAGAAAGCGACATGATCATGGCGGTACGGAACTGCATGCAACAGTGTGGATTCGAGCATATCGCGACACACGTTTCTCGAGCACTCCTTACGTCAGAATCAGCCTTTTCATGATTCGTGCAAGCCAAAGACGGGAAGAACAAGATCGAGAGAGCAGAGCGGGCGATTCGGATGATCGCTGTTCGACTCCTCCACGGCAATGCCCGACGATTCATTGAGGACGATCCGGCACTCCCGGGAATGGAGTTTGATCCGGAAATGATGGTCTTCACGACACTGCGGACACTCGCGCATGAGGCAGCACCGAACGACCGAGCGGCAGTATTCGCCGAGCTCTACGCTACGATTCTCTGCCTTATTCGGGAGACATCGTGCAAATCTTCCCGCATGCGTTTTGCCTGATTCGTGAGCGAACAAATTATTCTCAATCTCGCCAAAGCAACAACGGGGCAAGTAAACTGACTGATGAAAGAATAAGAAACCATAGAAGAATCCCTCCTTATCCGGGAGGGATTCTTCTTATTCGTATCGAACTACATGAGCCCCGAGACCACGCTCGCTACCTCGCCACGGGTCATGAATTTGTCAGCACGGAAGAGAGAATCCGAGAAGTGCATGAGATCCTTCTTATCGGCAAATTCGGCATATTGGGCATACCACGCGCCAATCTCTATATCAGCGAACGGGGCTGATACCCCCATGCCTGAGGACATACCCGGAGCGAGTGTTCCGATAATAATCTTGAGTGCCTCAGCCCGGGTGACGGGATTATTCGGCCGAAACGTCCCATCTTCGTAGCCACCAACAATTCCACGTGCTTTCGCCGTAGCTACATACGGAGCATACCAGGCCCCAACATCTACATCACTGAATGACGAGCCGGGGGTTCCATCTGTCGCGATATTTCCCGCGAGGAATACCATCTTGAGCAACTCGACCCGCGAAACGTTGTTGTCGGGATAGAAGCGTCCGTTGGTGCCAGAGACGATCCCACGATCCTTGAGAGAGACGATAGCATGGTGGTAAGAATGGGAGTCCGGCACGTCCGAGAATCCAGAAGATGAGACCAACGTATCATGCTCGGACGAATCTGCGACCGATCCAATGGGTGCGATCACGACATCGGACGAAGTATCCGTGCGACTCGAAGAAATCGGATCGATGGCGGTGTCAGCCGTGGCGACCACCACGTTCGAAGCCGTGGGAGTCGAGGCGGTAATCACGGATCCGAGCGATGGCGCAACTCCTCCGAGTCCGGCGACACGATCGAGATAGACGAGGGGATTCACGGTATTTGAGCGGGCCTTGTCGAGCCCGAGACCGGCATTCACCGCCGCGAAGAATCCATATCCAGCTGCAGATGCTTCCGCGCTCGTGAATGGCCAGTACGGATGGAATGGCGCGGTTGATCGGTCGATCTGGAAATGCAGGTGTTCACCAGTCGAGTTTCCGGTCGAGCCGGTTGTTCCGATCTTCTGTCCTTCAACGACCATCGCCGCGGTCTCGACCGAGAGAGAACCGAGGTGCATTGATACACTAAAAAGCGTCGTCGTGCGGGAGAAGTCATCCGGATCCGGCACATTGTCGTGCCGAATAACGACATAATTTCCATTCATGGAGTTTGTTCCGGCGAATACGACCGTACCAGGAAGCACGGCTACAACGTCATCGTGCGGCTTCATGGGGACAATGTCCACCCCAAGATGACTCCCATTTCACTCCAGGTAATCATCCGGGAGGTATGTACCGAGGTAGACAGTCGTATAGATGTTGGCGGTTTTCGTGAGATCGGAAGGATCGTATTTCTTGGCAGTCTTGATAGGATACATAGAGGAAGAGTAAATGGATGATCGCACCGTTCTACTACGGACCGAACACGCACGACCCGATCCTATCCTGCACCGGCAGGAGTCGGGGGAGAGACGGGCGCGACCTTGGCGAGCTCTACGCTAGAGAGTGTCTCGGTTCCCGGAGTCCCAAGCTCAGATGGAGACGAAACGACCACCGGGTCACGCTTAGTGGATACCACCTCGCTTCGCAAGTCGGCCCGGTCTGCGGCGGTCGCAGACTCTACTGCTTGTTTTGTTTGCTGGTAGCGTTCGGTAGCCGGGGCCTTGAAGACACTATCCGCCAAACGGTCGAGCCATGCAATGAACTTATGACTCGAAAAACCGGAGAGGAACGAGAAGACGATGTAGAGATAGAGCGACCGAATAGAGAGCTCATCCCCCGTCGCCCCGAGCATGGATGCGAGACCCGATCGGGCAATGGCGTAAGCAATAACTCCGAGAACCGAGCTCATTACGGGCTGGAGTAGAAACCAGAACGTCCAGGTATAATTGAATCGACCGAGGTACACATCGAGCGTGACGATGCGCTGGAACTCAGCAATCCCCATCATCCTGGCACGGTAGTCATCGTAGGCCCGGTCGTAGATATTGGAGTACTTGATGCTCTGATAGAAATCCCGAATCATGAAAACCGTCCCTCCGGTGAGACTCGCCGCAAACATAATGACAATGAGCCGGAGCTCGAGACTCGCATCAGCGGAGAGCATACGATCACCCGAGAGTCCGAACCAGATATTCGGATCGAACGCGAACGCAAAGTGTACGAGCCAGTACGCGGCGACCATGAGACTCGCGATCCATCCGACGACGAAGGTTTTTGCAACGGCGTTCTTGATGCGATGTGAGACGATATTCCCGATTGCCATAGTGACGGAGAATAATGATTACTCGGACGTAAGACGGAAGGCAAAATCATCTTCGACGAACCGTCATTTGAGGGAAGAGAGACACCGAATGATGTTGTTATGCCAGTTCTTGGAACTCGATGCGTAGATCGCTCCGGTCTTATTGCCGTAGCGGGAAAGCATGTCGATGGTCTTGTAACCGCCGAGATACTTGTTGTTGAATGTCTTGGTCATCCAATGGACTCCCGATTGTGCGTTCGGAAATGTGTAGGTGCTGCCGGAGTCGGTATTTCCCACGTTTCCAACGTTGTAGGGCGTCTTGAGATGTCGACCGAGTCCGGATTCTGCAAGCCCCACACACATGAGGAAGCTCGGATCAATATTCGCCGCGACCGCTTCCTGCGTCCAGAGATCGACATTGTTGAATGCCGGGGCCGCATACTTGGCAAGCAGATACTTTTGTCGAGAAACTTCATCATCCCCCGCGATATAGAACTTCTGGTATTTTGCGAGTCCCTGGTTCTGGTAGCGTTTCTTGTAGTCTTCAACGAACTTATAGCGGTATTTGTCCTTGAGTGCGTCGAAATTGAGATACGAGAGATCGAGGGACCGGAGAGGATCCACTGGTTTCTGTGAGCGGTACATCTCGAAGTGTAGGTGTGGACCGGAGGTCATCACCCCGGCACCAGGAGTCCCGATTGCACCTCCGGACTTGGCAAACACCTGTCCCTGCCTTACGAAGTCGAAGAGTTTGGCGGAGACCTCGGACATGTGACCATAGACGGTCACGGTGTCGTCAGCGTGACGCATTGCAACGAAGGAATATCCGTTCGGAGTCGGCGGATTGATATAGTAGACATACCCATCGGCCGGAGCAACCACGTCAGTTCCTTGAGGCGTAGGAATATCGATAGCATCATGGTCGCTCCCGAGCGTATCGTAGTAATCCGGATCATGGAAGTACGCGGAGACCCCCTTGCGCGGATTAACAGGCCAGACGAATGAGAGTCCTCCAGTTCCTGCTGCCAAAGCGGAGGCACGCAGTTGCTTCTCTGCTTCGTAGAACCGCTTGACAGCGAGACACTCCGTATCGGCCGAAGCTGTTTGACTGATCGTAGCAACCTGGTCCGTGGAAATGCCAGCGAGATTCGGAATCTCGGCAGTAGCAGCATCGACCGAGTCGAGATCACACGAGTACCGATCGGCAATCTCGGTATACACGCGGTCATATTCGACCTGAACGAACGATATGCGATTTCGAGCCTTGTACTCGGCCTGGAGTTTATCGTAGATATAGTCGTTGAACAGTTGCTCTTTTCCCTTGGTCAGCTCGAGAACTTTTTGCTTATAGGCCCGCTGGGCCCCAACGTCCGCCTGACTCTTCACGAGCGAGGCACGGGCGGCGATGTCCTGTTGCTTGCTCTCACGCAGGCGACTTTTGTTAAATTCATATTCGCGCACGAGCGAGCGGTACCGTTCCACGAACGATTGTCCTGTCGCCTCTACGAGGGTCTTTCGATACATGTCGGAGAAAATCTCGGATACATCTCCGTCATTGAGAATAAGCGTCTTCACCATGTCCACGGTCTGATCGGATCCATAGACGAGTTCGGACTTCGTATAAATACTGGAGAGGTATTCGAGCATCGAGTCGCGGTTCGTGCCGATCTTCGAGTTGGTCTCATCGATCTTGGCCGTATACTGCCCCATCGCCTGGTTCGCGAGAGCAATCTTATTACGGAAGTCATCGATCTTTCCCTGAGTTTCCTCAATTTCTTGGTCGAGCGTCGCGATGTACTCCTCGAGTGTCACCCGGTGATTCGTGACCATCTCACGCTTCTCTTCAACCTGCTCACGAGCGTCGGAAAGACGCTTGATGAGACTCTCGAGTGTCTCGATCTTTTCGTCACGCTCGAAGAGGACGTCTGCTTCTTCTGCGGAGAATGGCATGTTCTCAAACAGCAACTCCTGTTGCTCGGCCTTGAAGTCATCGAGAATTTTCGCGGATTGGTTCTTTTTGGCATTCTTCGCTGGCGGTACCGGGGCTGCTGGTGCACTATCGAGCAAGAGTGCTTCCTCCGGTGTGAGATCCGCATTCGGTACCGAGACGGATCTCAAAATCGACTCCACCGAGCCATCTGGAACAGTGTCGGAAAGAGACTCTTCGGAAGAGTCAGCGGTCGAGCCGGATTGTGTTGTATCAGACAAAGTCTCCGAAACGTCCGCAGCAGAGACGAGAGATCACTGCATCATTGCGAACATCGCAACGAGAACGAGTATGGATAGGTATTTTCGAATCATAGCGAGAAAAACATTACCCGGACATTGTATCATAGAAAAAAACCAAACGCAAAAGCCTCCCGAAGGAGACTTTTATTGGCTTTTATCTGTCACTCTCAAGTCCTTGACAGACACTCTGTGTGACGAATGAATCCGTCTATTTTTGGTCGGTCCCGGACTGCTCAGCAGCAGCACGATTCTTGCACAGGGTATCGATAGCCGCAAAGGCGATATGACTCGGGTCGAGCGATGCTCGGCGAGCCGTGAACTGAGCGCAGAGAGGAAATTGCGGAGCCTCGATCGAAACACCCGCGATAATCACATCGAGATCGACAGATGAAAGCGATGCCCCGGCCGACTCGACCGAATCCTCGATGGCAGAGATCCCATCAAAGAGGGAATCTATGCTTTCTATATGGTCGCGTACGAGATTCATGACGAAGAGTCGCCGATCCACCACCACGACAGATCCGCTCGCATCTTTTTGTAGCTGGGTCGCGACAGTCTGGCTCGTAAGGTCGAAGCTCTCGATGGCACGAACATTCGCGTTCGTCCCGGCTCCCGTACCCGCCAAGAGCGAGTCTGCCGGAGAAAAATTCGCAGATGAGGCACTCATGGTCGGATCGGAGATGGTAGGAATATCATCCTGATCAACGACCGGCCCCGAGGGAGACCCGCAAGATACGAGCACGAGGGAGCACGCGGCAAGAATTGGGAAAATACGCATGGAAGAGAGATTACGAGAGAGTACGGTGCATGCTATGTGAAACGGTGTGAAATGCAAGCGAGCTTAACGCCAGGCCTGCGAGAAGAGAGATTTTGTCGTCCCCCACGGATAGGTTGTCCGGATCTCGAACTGATAGGTACAACCATTGCCTGTTCCGGCAGTACGCCAACGATCAACAATGCTCGCATTGTTATCTGACTCGGATCGGTAGTAGCTATCTGTTGGACCACCAGACGCGACCTGCTGCCATGTGGTCGGCATATCCACACACTGTCCAGAGATATACCGATACCAGATAGAGACAGCGGTCGCACCAGAAGGAGCTTGCCATGTATGATTCACCGCCTGTCACTGCCCCGCAGGAACGCTATAAACAATTCCCTGTGATACGCCATTCTGTTTATAGATGGTCTCGCAGTAGGGCTGGACCGGGTAGACCTTGGTATTGAGCGGGGTCGGCCAACTCGGAACTGTTCCGTAGTACGCGCTTCCGCTTGAGAACCTGAGTTCTTTCGCAAGACCCGGACTACACGTCTCGGGGACGGTAATAAGACGCGAAGGCTCGTTCGTCGTAGAGTTGCTTACGAGTTTGGCCTTGTGCATGTCAGCGATCGGATTTGAGGCGATCGTCGACTCATCGAACAGAAGCATGAGGCCTCCTCCGAGAATACACTTCCCAAGCCCGGCATTGTAGGTATATCATGCGGCGCATATCTGAGGCTTACAGGGGCGGTATACCATCGTGGAACACGCGGTCGGATTCGCAGGATCGAAGGCGCAGACACAGGATTGGGCGGCATCGGCATCGCACACGTATCATGTATTACAATCCCAGTCACACGTCTGAGGATCCGGCAAGGGCGAGCTTCCATCACAATAGGAGATTGTATAGATTCCTGTTGTCGGATTTATATTTCCCGGAGCGACCCAAATCGCCGCAGGATGGGTCGGCTTGGTCTTGACGGTATTACAGTTGAATCCTGTCTCAGTCAACACCGTACACGTCCCACATGATGGACTTGAGTCAGCCCCCCACGGATCGGTCGTCTCAAGATTTCCTCCGATATTGTAGTTCTTAAATCGTTCGGCAACATTGATTCCACCATCGAAACACTGGGATCCGTCAGATGCTGCGGATACATCCTTCGCATCTCCGGAGAGACGGAACTTGGGCGTGGAGTTATCCACGTTGATATACCCGTTTGAGCCAGCGAGATCGGTGACGGACGTATTCGGATCATAGGTTACCGCGTCGTGGTCGCTTCGCGCGTTATCACGAGCGGTAATCCTTATGAAATTGCGGCCTTCAAGCAAACACTGGTCAAGCCGGCTCTTGCCAAACTTCGCAACAAGTCCGGGGTGGGCCGTACCGCGCACATTGAACGGGGCATTGTATGGGATGACGATATTCGTCTGATCCGCGAAGCGACCCGATGTCCCCTGTCCTCCGGGACTCTGGAGAATTTGGTTGATGTCGGTCGGGAAGCTATAGGTGGCATCGCACGATCCGAATTCGATACGAACATCGGAGATACCGGCAGAATCGCTCACGGTGATTGAGAGTCCTTCAAGCAGGTCTGGCGCAGGGTCGCTCGCGTTGGCGTGGCTCGTGCGCGTCTTGTAGTAGGTGCAGCCGGGAAGTACGGGATTCTGTGCGGAATTGTACGTCGCAAATCCTTCGCTGCGGTATTTCTTGATGTTACACCAATTTTCTTCATCTCCCGAAAAAACGCTCGCAACGGAATTCACGGAGATACTCGGACCGCTGTTATCGGTATCAGCATACCGACCTTCGACCGTACAACTGGAATCGCTATCGGTCGGCTGGGAGCGACTTACCTGCCCATTCTGGGTGTAGGAGTTCAGACGGTCGTCACGCGACCAGAAGGAGTTGCAGGCTCCGTTCGCTCCGTTGTTCGGGTAGTATGTCCCGTTGTTTTGTTCGCAGTTGGTCGAGCCGTTACGCTGGGCTGGCGTGTGGTTGGTTCCGTTCGAGCGGCGTTCACAGGTATATCCTACGTCCGCACCGAGCTTCTGGTTCCCGGATCCCATCGAGCCGAACGAGAGGACTTCGTAGTTCTCGAGATAGTTGGTATACGTCCAGGACTCTCCGTAGCTCGGCTGTTTCTGCCAGTCGTGGCAGTACGCGCTTCAATAACATGTCTGCGAAACAACATACGCACCAGTTCACTCTCATACTGTATAGCTACAGTCAAACGGGTCGGCATAGAACTGTCAGCCCCGGCAGACTCCGCTGTCTTGATTACAGGAGAAGTTCGCCGGATCGTAGGAATTGGTCGATGTATTGCAGGTGTTACCGCCGGTATACTGCCCCTTCTGGATCGTTCCGGGCATCAAGCGGGCATCAGCGAATGATGCGCCGAGCGCGAGTGCCACGACGAGCGCGAGAATGAATTGCAGGATAGTACGCATGATCGTTGGGAAAGCGGGTACGGACTCAGGATAACAGAATTTTCTCGGATTTTCCAGTTTCGTTTACTTGCGGAAGAGAATGCTCGGGTCGGAGTTCCAGCGATTGTCGCGCTCTATGAAGAGTGGAGTCTTCTGGTAGTCCGGGTCACTGATACATCGCAGACCGGAAGACATAGAGCAGGTCATAGTATCTCCGGTAAGTCCTCCCGATCGCTTGGCGGTATTCCAGGACCCGGGATAAAACGCGACGAGACCGGTGTCGAGCGGATCTCCCGTGATCTTATATTTGTAGACTTGGGCGAATCTCCGGAGGTAGATGAGGTCGAATACCTGGGAATTTTCATCGCCGCAGTTGAGCACGATATACGGACATTGGGCAGGACTCTGACGCGATCCTCCAATATTATTGAGGGCGAGGAGACTTCCGTAGATATGCAGCTGGTTTCGCAGATCGGAGTCCTCGGTCGTATAGCGTCCATAGTACTTCTGAGCGGTGAGATCATCGGAATAGGAGACGACCGGCCCCTGAGAAATGACAAATGCGTCAATGTTTGTCACGTCCGGATCTATGAAGGTCCATCCCTGTTTGTTTGCATCCGTATAGTCGTAGGACTGGGTATCATCGATTGAGAGTGGTTCGAGCGATCCGTTCGCGAGGGTACCGAGCAGAAGACGTCCGTCGGTACTCCCGAGCGTTGTCACATTGGCATCCACATAGAGTGCACCACTCTTAATGATGATCGTGCGGGGATCTGTCACGGAACAGTCGAGTCCTCCGCAGGAGATTGTCGCATTCCCTTGGATAAAAGAGATTGTTTCTCCCTGGACTTCGACCGTACATTCATCGAGCGAAGACGGTGTCAGGAAGGATTGGTCGATAACGAATGGTGTGGTGGTCCCATCGCACCATCGCTTGCCGGTAGGTGCCGAGGCATCAGCGAGTCCGGCACTCTGGATCTCGACATTACGCTTAATGTCGGCAATGAGCTCGGATCGCGAGAGATTTTCATCTACGATGACCGCCCCCTTGGTTCCTCCGGCATCGTTCGTAATGTTGTTTGTGTTCGTCGCATTGACCACTCCCGTGATGGCAATGTCGCCGACAACCGACTCACCGGTGCAGCCGCTACCCGTACATGAAGGATCAGGGGTCGAAGACTCAACGAATCCTCCATTGACCGTGTAGTCGTCCGAGAAGTAGTTACGAGCCTGAGCGAAGACATCGAGCGAGGAAGAATCCCCCGCAGAGAGATCACGGGCGTAGGCCGGAAGCCGGATAGTATCCCCCGATACGTCATAGGTAAACGCACTCACGTATCCGAGACGGATGGTGTTGTTCACATCGTAGGTCATACCCGGGATGGACAACAACTGAATCTCGGCATGCTTGCCATCGCCGGATGTATTGAGAATATCGAGGTTATGGTACACGGGGGTCGTGCCGAGAATCGCGTCGGATGGACGGAAATCCGTGAGTCGCACCCCTTCGTTCATGTCCGAAGTAAGACCACTGGCCCGGAAACGGAAGTCGAAGACTCCATCCTCGTGCTTATTGGTCTGGTAAGCAACGAGCGGACGCTGATAGACATTGTAGTCGGTGGAAGCGAGTGTAGAGTCGATCTTATAGACCCGCTCATCATGTCCGACGAAGATACCGTCGGTGAGCATTCCCATGTTTTTTACACTGTAGAGACCACGCGGGGAAAATTCGAAGTTCATCCGGCGTGCCGCGATCGCGTTGAGCGCGAGCGTGGAATCAGGGATTCCAATCTTCCCGTATTCCTGATCATCTACCGAGAAGCTCTTACTCGTACCGGAAATTGAGATAGATCCGGTATTCGCGATAACCATATCGCTCGCTCCCGTGAACGGGAAGACCATATCGAAGAGTCCGAGACGAGCGTCATCGGTCTTCGGATACTGAATTTCTGGGTCTGCGGAGTTGGAGGCAACGACTCGAATGTTGTCGAGCGTGAACTTCGCAGCATCCGTAAGGAATGGGTACATGCCAACGGTCGGCACGCGCGATGCGAACGTGAGAGAGTATGTCGCATCTGGAAGAGGATCGGACGAGCTCGTGGAGATCGCTTCGCTCATGGAGAGCGAGCTCGTGGAGCCGTTTATGTCTTCACTGAATCCTCCGCCCTGCCCCGGAATGTTATCATTCTCCTGGTCGTAGACAAACGCTTTCTTTGTTCCAGACGGCGTATTGGAGAGCTGGTTATCGTAGAGACCGTTCGTGAATGCGAGCGTATTGGATACAGTCTTCACAAGGGGATTCCCGGAGTTCTCAGCCGATCGCACGGGAACCACCAGATTGCCGAAGCGGTCTTTGAGTGTGTAGGAGATCCGGTAGGCATTGAGGCCATTCGCAAGCATCTTTCCCTCTGGAGAGGTCGAGTGGGCGGAGAGCGAGAAGGAGCTCTGTGACGGATCGATCCTGTCGGCAACGGTACGGAACGTAAGCGAAGGAGTGAAACAGTTTCCTACGAGGTCGCAGACCGCTGCGGCTCCCATGGGACTTCTCCAGTTCGTAGAGTAGTACCGGTAGCGATTGCGCCCCGAGAGATCATTATCAACCTTCGAGAAGTCGTAGTTCACATCGCCTGTCGATTCGAAGCGACCAGCGAGCGTAAAGACCTTGCTCGATGCCGTGGGATTCGCGGTTTGTTCGATGAAGAATTCCGACTGCGAGAGTCCAGCGTTACAGTACATGTAATCGGTACAGCCATTTCCGGTAGTGGTTCCATTTCCCGTAATTCCCACGTCCTTGACCTGGTACTGAAGATTGACCAATTGACTCGCGCCGATAAAACGGGAGAAGTACTGTCCGGCGGAGTAGATAGTCGGATCATAGACGCTCTGGCCATCCCCGAATCGGATCATATTACGCTGGGCGACTGCCGGATCAGTACCGGCAAGACCATTTCCTCCCATATTCGGGGGTGTATTATCACGGACAACACGGAAGGAGGCTTCGGAATAGTTTCCGCCATCCGGCGACCCGTCACGGGCATAGGTATTATCGTAGATTCTTAGGACATAGTTTCGCTGGGAGTTCGGAGGACTGTCGATAAGATTCTGGACATTGAGTGTGACATTGGTGCCGGATACCGGTACATTATCGCGTATCAGAATGCCATCACGGGTGTAGAGCGAAATCTTACGGAATCCAGACGTGAGATCGCCGCGAGGACTCGCCTCGGTAAGATATCAGGCGTAGGCGTCGTGGTAGTTCACGGAGACCGTGAACTCCACATTGTCCGTGATGTCCGATGAGGTCGGATTCGAGTTTCCACGGAAGTAGAGTCCGTAGGATGCGGGGCGCGAGTGGATGGTCCGACGCTCGGCCCGGGCGGGCGTGTAGCTGGAACAGTAGTTTCCGCACTCGCCCCCGGCAAGATCGAGACGCGGCCGGTCATACTGCGTGCCAACGGATGGCTGCGTCCACATATCCTGACGACCAACGGAAACGGGTACCTCATAGAGCTCGCCATTCTCTACGTACGTGAGATCCGAAGATTCGGATATTCCGGAGACCCAAAAATCCGGAGCGGTCTTATCAACCTTGTACCGGACCCAGTTGTGGGAAGTATTTCCAGCGTAGTCCTGAGAATAGAGATGGATGGTATAGATCCCCTCTCCTTTGAGTGTGAATCCTTGACTATTGTTGCTCAAGAAAAATGGGATTCCGGTAGGGTTACCATTGAGTGCATTTCCCGTCCGTCCGCTGTTGCCGCTCGAAACATCGGTATTCACGGACGCGGCCTGGGCCCCGGGGTTCGTGAATCCAAGTCCGTCCTGCCGGACACCGACTTCTCCCGCTCCCCGATCGGGAGTGATATTTTTGGTAAAATACCCGGTACGACAGACACTCGACGGGTTGGATACTTCGGTATGGTGGGTGGCACACCACTCCACGTAGTAGAATTGTTTTTTGATTCCCGAGCTCGCGGGTACGACAGCAGCCGCGGACGCCGATGAGGCGAACGCGCAAGCCAATGCCGAAGCGGCGATGGCGAGACTGACAGCACGGAAGAATCGGCGCATAAGCGTAGTATAGGAGTGAACGTTTCTGTCTATTGCTACTTCTCTCCGCACGTACGCACCACGTAGGGAAGAAACGATGATCATCGCTCCTCAGTAGTGAGATTCGCGATCCCCGAACACGGATCATTCGCAGGCATCTCGATACGCAGACCGGAGAGAAGGATCATGATATCCGTATCGGAAAGGATGATTTTCTCCTTTGAGACGATCCGACGTATATCCTCGAGTCCTGCTATGAGCTCGGACGCGCTCTTGATATTGCGCGTCTTGAGATTATTGAGCAGGAGGCGGCGGCTCGCGAGCCGCTTATTGCCGGAGGCATCGGTCTCGACTTGGGTCGCGAGATTCTCGCTCGATACCGTGGAGAGATTCTCGATCCTTTCCTGCTCATCGAGCTCGTTCTGGAGGGTATCGTAACCCGGAAGCTCACGAATAGCAGGATTGCGGGTATCGACAGATCCCGAGAGAGTCGTGCCGGAGGAATCAGTATTCCCGACATTCGACCCGTCGAGACGAGAATCATCATCTCACGAGAAAAATACGAAGAACACAACGGTTCCGAGAACGGAAGTGAGAAAGAGCAGAAGCGCGATCGTGACGTACTGTCGCATAGGCGTGTTGGCTATTCCGGACCAGTGTATCATAGTTTTTGTCTGGAACCAACTTTTCGCCGCCGACCGATACGAACTCTCGGCGCTACGAATATTGTGCTATAAAAAAATACCATTGTCAAACAATGGTAAGAAGCGCAGGATCAAATTATCGTTTGTCCTTTTTCGGATCACCCCCAGTGATGGTATCGATAGAGTGATTGATTGCTTTATTCGCATCCTCAGCACTATCGACCGCTCCTCGTCATGCACCAAATACCAGCCCACCGATCCCTCCACCAAGTACATTGATCGTGGTATTCCATATCCAGCTTCCTCCGGTTTTTACAACCTCAAGTCATTTATGATAGCCACTCTCTCCGAGATCGAGCCCCTGCCGAACCCCATCAATAGCACCACCCACCGCGAAGTCCTTCGCGCCCGTGACTGGGGTAGAAATAACTCCGGCAGCAGACCCGGCTATGGTAGTGGCCGTACTCCCAACTCCACCAACGGTTCCTGCTCCGAAGTCCCCCGCGCTACAGGCAACTAAAGGAGATGCGACAGCGACAATTTTCAATAAAGACCGTGCTCGTCATGCGCTCTTTTGCGCCATGCGAAAAAATCCGGAGGTACTCAGTGTTCTGTCGGGGACCTGAGAAAGTATGTTTCAGTGTTTGGTCAAATGATTCGTCATAATCCTCTAAATACAAAAGAATGGGGAAATCCGAGTACGACCGCACTTCGGACAATTCTTTGTGATTGTTGCGAGAAAAAAAGTTTTTTCAAGCCTCGTTGGTAATTCTCGATCAACAAAATTACCGCGCACTTACGAAAGATACTATATCCCCGCCGGATGACAGAGTCCTCGGAGATCCTTATCGGTCACCGCGACTCCGCGGAATTGTTTTCTCACTTCTTCCATGCATTGGTCCACACTTTTTGCGGGTCAGATCGGCAGAGGAGCATCCCGTGTCACCGTCTCGGTCCGAGTGGTGAGTGCGGGAGCTGCTGCTGCACTGGAGTCATTGCCCAGATTGAGCGATGGCAAGGCATCACCGAGATCCTTCCCGAGTTTGGAGACATCGGCACCGATTTCCCCGACAACATTCCCCCCGCGTTTCACGACAAATTTCGCCCCCTCCCGTGCA
>DDBV01000038.1 GCA_002335145.1 Patescibacteria group bacterium UBA2023 | reverse complement strand
GCACCGTCCGTGCCGAGTCGCTCGGGGCCGATGCCAGAGCCTGGTCCACGCGCTGCGCTACGGTCTCGGTCGCGGGTGAATCGAGCCCCGTGAGGATACCGCGAAGCGAATCACGCCCGTGCCGGATGGCGGGGCGGTCCGGAGACGGAGCACGATCAGGTGCCGCCGGAACGGCCGGGAGCGGAGGTGGAGGGAGCGAGTCGAGAGACGCCATAAGAAAATCCGGTAGGGTTTCATTGATTCTACCGGATTTTCTGATATTTGGCAAATAGCGTGCTACGCTCCGTATTTATTCTGAGGATCAAGGTTTGCGAACATGAACTGAGCATCCTTGATCGCGGTATCAATCCCTCACTCCTGGTCATACAGACCATCTCGGAAGTTGACGATACCTCTCGATCATATATCGGTAAATGCCGGGAAGGCGACAATAGAATCTTTAGTGCCGAGGACTACCATCGCACGTTCCAAGTTTTTCACTTCCTCTCTGGAGGCACGAATCAGTCTTCCTACCTCAGCATCGCTGATGCCCGGCTTTTTGCCTTGTCTCTTCGCTGTTCCGTAGTCAACAAGTATTGAGAGATTCTTTGAGAGTCGACCCCGTCCTTCGTTTGCATATACCATCCATCCCCAGTAGTTTTTCGCCCATGTATCCAGCACCTCCACATGCTTCGGGAACTCGTTGATCGTGTCGGCAATAAGTCCCGCCTGTCGGGCGGTCTGTACTTTCAGCGCGTTACCGAGCATAGGAAATCGCTTCGCGAGATCATTCATGCCGGCGTTCGTCAGGAATCCCTGCGTTGTGGACACCGGTATTCCTCGGCCTGCGGGCGGCTTGTATCACTGGAAGTGTCCGATAGTGACGGTCTTATCCTCTCCCTTCGGATCGGGCAGGAGGATATCCGGACGAATTGCGAGAGCACCGGATACGCCCACGGTGCGGGCGAGGATATTGGAGAGGTCAGAGAAGTTGCGAACCGATCCGAGAAGGACCGCCCGGCGATTCTCGTAGGCACGGCGATTCGGATCGTCGGGGGTAAGTTTCGAGAGCTGTCCCTGTACAATATCAAGTTCGGCGAAACGATCAAGACGACTAGTCAAGACCACGCGGTAGAGCATACCCATTGGCATAGACTGCCCAATCTGACGTTCGAGAGTATCGAGTATGTCGACCATCCGAGCTGAAACTATTTGTCGCCACTCGGGAGAGAGAGCTTTCAGGTCGTCGAGAAATCTCACCCGAAGCGCGGCCATCTCGGTCCGGTAGGCTGTAAGTTGATCCGCTGATCGATCAGTACGCCAAGCGAAGTTCTCCGGATTCTGGTCGTTGGCAATGCGAGAGACGAGATTCTCGATCTGCGCCACCGGATCCGTGGCTCCAGCATAGAGGGTCTGGAGCGAACGGGGTGGAGCGAGACGGGTATCTCCAAGTCCGTTCATGATCTTTCCCCAGACATGCCCTCCCTTGTCATCGCGCAGGGACGACTGGGGTGTGATCCTCATCTGTACGGACTTCACGACTATACCGCGCTCCTTGTTGATCCGATCCTGTATCTCGCTCGCCACGGTGATGAGAGGAATTCCGTAACGCGAATTGAAGTCGTTGTATACCTGTTCCGCCTCCGGATTCGTATCGGATCGATCGAGCACAGAACCGGACTCTACCACATACGTAGGCTTGGTCTTGTCGCTAGTCGCCGCGAGCACGACCCCCTCGGTCATGGAGCGAGACGGCATGGCCCCATCGGCGATGGGAGCGGTAGGATCATAGGCCTGCGCGAGGGCCGACCGGGGAGCGAGCAGATCCGGAGTAGCGGCGAGCCCGGCGGCTACCACCGGCACGAAAAAGAGGACTCTCTTTAAGCGATCAGCAACTTGGCAAGTCTTGGCGAAGATACTCTGACGCCCAGCCTCGAGAACAGCATCGGGAGTCTCGCAGACCCCCTGGGCTTCATTTAAGTTTTCATCCCCTATATCGACGATGGATGCGGAAGCGACCATACAGGCGAAATTGAAGAAATACCATATTCACACATTCTATCCTTTGGAATGGAAAGTCAATGTATTTTGAGAAAGTTACACTTTTGTCAATGACTCCGATTTTACGGTTCTTACATAAGGTCGAAACGTTTGTATTCGTCTTTCATGCTAATTCATATTCACCCGTCATTCCTCCGGGGGATCATAGCGATCTGTTCACCGGCAGATAGATGGAGACGTTCAGGGAAAGCCGCGAGCAACATCTCGCGTTCGTCCGTCGGGATTCCGCGGTCGGCGGGTGGGAACAATA
The DNA here is from genome assembly GCA_002335145.1 of Patescibacteria group bacterium UBA2023. Lineage (GTDB taxonomy): Bacteria > Patescibacteriota > Gracilibacteria > BD1-5 > UBA2023 > UBA2023. Next base: position 21,662 of record DDBV01000038.1, on the reverse strand, counting down.
CCGACACGGCCCTATTCCAACACCGCCTTGATCCGGCGGACGCCGGCACTGGAGGCCTCTTCTTTGAGGATGCGGAACGTCCCCATGCCTTCGCTCGACTCCACGTGGGGCCCGCCGCAGAGCTCACGCGAGTACACCCGCCCATCGACACCCCGCATGGTATAGACGGTCACGATCTCGGGATACTTCTCCCAGAAGCTCCCCTCCACCCCCTGGGCGCGGGCCTCGTCCTTGGGCATTTGTTCCACGATCGTGGCGAATCCCGTCCGGATCGCCTCGTTCACGCGGGCTTCGATCGTCTGTTTCTCATGCTCCGTCAGCTTCTCGTGGTGCGTGAAATCGAATCGCAGGCGCTCCACAGTGATATTGGATCCGGCTTGGTGGACGTGCTCGCCGAGGATCTCGCGCATGGCATCGAGCATGAGATGCGTGGCGGAGTGCAGCCGGACGGTGGCATCCGAGGTGTCAGCGAGACCCCCCTTGAATTTCTGCTCGGACCCGGCGCGGGAAAGATCCTGGTGCTTGGAAAACTCACTGTCGAACTCCGTTTGGTCGAATGAGGGCTTACCGAGTGTCGCGAGCTCATCGCGGATCATTTCGGGTGGCAGTCCGTAGGTCTGGAAGAGGTCGAAGGCGGTCTTGCCATCCACCTGGTCCGAAACTTTCTCAAGCTCCCGCAGGCCATTCTTGAGGGTCTTGGCGAACCGCTCCTCTTCCTTCGAGAGCTCATCGAGAATTCGATCTGCGCCCATACGGATCGACTGATACACATCGCGGAACTTCGCGATATAAATCTTCGCGATCTCGGTGATAACCGGCCGCTCGTACCCCATCTTGAAAAACTCGCGGATAGCCCGGCGTACCAATCGGCGCAGAATATACCCCTGATCGACATTCTTCGGTACGACTCCATCGGAAATCATGTGTGTGGCGGCTCGTAGGTGGTCGGCAATGATGCGAGCAGAACGCTCGACATAGGCGGATTGGCCCACGATCTCCCGGATCCGCGCGAGAACATCGGCGAAAATATCAGTCTCGTACACGGTCTTTTTATGATTGAGGGTCGCGGTGATCCGCTCGAGTCCCATACCGGTATCCACATTCTGGGCAGGGAGCTTCTCAAGCACCCCCTCGGCAGTACGATTATACTCCATGAAGACGTTGTTCCAGATCTCCATCCACTTCTTCGGCTCCTTGCCAACGTTGGATTCGGGGTCGGGCTCCCCTTCTCCCACCCAATAAAATATCTCAGTGTCGGGTCCGCACGGCCCTGTCGGTCCTGCGGCCCACCAGTTATCTTCCGCGGGCAGGTAGCTGATACGATTCTCCGGGATTCCGAGCGATTTCCAGATCGCCGCCGACTCCTCGTCGCGGGGCGCATTGGTATCCCCCTCGAAGACCGTGACAGCGAGCCACGAGGGATTGAGTCCGAGCCACTTCGGGTCCGTAAGAAATTCATAACTCCATTCGATGGATTCCTTCTTGAAGTAGTCTCCGAGCGACCAGTTGCCGAGCATCTCGAAGAACGAGAGGTGCGTATTGTCTCCGATGTCATCTATATCCCCGGTTCGCACACACTTCTGCACATCGGCGATACGCTGCCCCATAGGGTGCGGGCGTCCGAGCAGATACGGCACGAGCGGCTGCATTCCGGCAGTATTGAAGAGAACCGAGGGATCGTTCTCCGGCACGAGCGGTGCAGACTCGATAACGGCATGTTCCTTGGAACGGAAAAATTCAAGATATTTGGATCGCAGGTCGGATGAAAGAATAGCCATAAGTCAGATTAATAGTGTTTGAACGCCATCATAGCGGCTTGGAGCAAAAAAACAAGAGGTGGTCCACAAAAGGCTAATCTCTCGCCTACCGCAAAGAAAGCCCCCTCTTGGCAGAGGGGGCATCATGCTTCATGCTATGCGCGGTGAATGCCTGCAGCCGAAGAATGGTTTTCGTAGATAGCCTCCTCGATCTCCTCGGTGAAGTGGATATAGAGCTTCGGGGAGATGATCTCCTTGGAGAAGAGATCCTCGATGATGTTCTTCTCGGTCTTGAGCAGCGATTTATTGATGAGGTACGAGTCGAATGCGAGGATAAGATCCGGATTTTCATCGGAAATGCGCTTGCACTCGGATCGAGCATTGTCCACGAACGACTGGTACCGCTCCAAGACGGTCTTGAACGCCTGCTGCGATGCAATGAAGTCAATGCCTTCAAATACAACCAATTCTTTCAAGACCTTGCGGGCCGTAACCATGCGGGCACGGGCAATCATGTAGCGCGTGACGATCGGCTCACGATCCGGACTAATGAGGAGGGAGATATTCTGGAGAAGTCGCTCGAAACGATTGGATTCATCCTTGGGATCGCCGGATTCCTTGATCTGTGGGAGATTGAGTTCTATGCGGTGGATCTGCTTCTCTACCTTGGTCTTGAGAACACGGAAGACACGTTCGGAGACCTCATTGTACTTATAGAATTCCTTGAGCCAGTATTTCTCGATCCCGAGAGCATGCAGGGCAATGACTCGCTCTACCAAGGAATCGATCGAGCTTCCGTGTTCTTTTACGAGGTCTTCGAGCTGAAACTTGGTCTCTTCGAGCTCGGAGCGGTACCGATCGTGGAGCATTCGGTACTCCTTCTCGGGCATATATTCCTTGGAGTGCATGCTCGAGAGCTTGGCGAGAACATCGAGGAGCATGATCATCTTCCCTTCAATGTATTCGAGCGATTCTATCTCGTGGAGCTTATCGATTTGAAACCGCTTCATCATAGGCTTGATTGTCGTTGCCTTGATAAAGATGGTAAAAACGATACAAGCAACAACAAGTGCGATTACGAACTCGCGGACGGTGTACGGCAGATTCCATCCCGGGAGTACGAGCGTCTCGGGAATCATGAGTGCCATAATGACGGCCAGTCCTCCGCGCAGGCTCCCCCACGAGAGCATGTACGCCCATGCGTCCGGAATCTTCGCAGCTCCGGATACGAGCATATTGTATGGCAAGACCACACTATACACGCTCAGGGTCCGAGCAAGCGCGACCACGATAATAACCGCGATCGAAGGCAGTGCAAAGAGTGTCCAGTCCACCTCGAGATTCACAATGAGTATTCCCATCAGCATGAATACGAGCGAGTTCGAGATGAAGGCGAAGAATTCCCAGAAGTGTCCCATCGTCTCTTCTACGGTCGGGGAAATCTTATAGCGTCCGTAGTTTCCCACAACCATGGCGGCGATGGTGGTAGCTACAACTCCCGATACGGGCACGAGGTAGTGGGAGATGACCTCGGCGAGAATAAAGGTAAAGTGCGCGAGTACGAGCGTGAGCGAGATCTCGAGAAATTCGAGGTTACGAATGCGCTTGATGATCTTGGAAAAGACGACAGCAATGAACGCTCCAAAGAGGATTCCCCCCACCATCATGGAAATGAAGGAAAATGCTCCGCGCACGATGGAGAGGTCGATACCGAGCGATGCCTGGAGAGATTCAAAGAGATGGAAGAAGAGACTGTGTCCTCCGGGAATATCGAGTCCGCCACCGACCGACTGCTCAATGATGAGCCCGAGAATAACGAGAAAGAGTGCGACAGAAGTCCCATCATTGAAGAGGCTCTCTCCCTCGAAAATGAGCATGAGCCGACGGGGCGCACCGAGCTCCTTGAAGAGTGCGAGAACCGCGACCGGGTCAGTTGCGGAAATGATTGCTCCGAAAAGGAGTGCTACAATGAACGGGACATCGAGACCAATAAATCCGAGCACAAAGTAGAGCCCTCCTCCCACGGCGAATGCCGAGATGAAGAGTGCAACGACCGCAAGGAGCGTGATTGGCACAACGTCGCGGGCGAATTCGCGGAATTTCATGTTGTACGCCGATTCGAACAACAGGACCGGCAAGAAGACGTAGAGTAGCACATCGGGTGTGAGCTCAAAATCATCAATGAATCCGAGTCCCGGAACGAACTTCGCCGCGAAGGCGAAGACGATTCCCACGAGCACGAGCAGGACGGAATATGGAGCCGCTGTCCTCTTGGAAACCAAGAAAACCCCCGACGCCGCGAACAGAAGGAACATGCACGACAAGGCGGTGGAAAGAAATTCGCTCATAAAGGAGCTATTAAATGCAAGTCGGCGATTATATCCCTTTTGTTTTTTTGTCCAGTGGAAGATCGGACTTTTTATTTGCCAATAAAAAATCCTATGTGTTATGATGGAGGAAACTGTCTCTCGCACCCCATGGTCTCTGGCACAAAGCTCATTCTTATATACTCTGCCGGATTCGACAATATCGGCATAGACGATCTTTCCGAGGGGCGGAAAGGAATCTATGTGTACACCGGATCGTATGCCGAGATCGAGCGAGCGAGCGAGGGTGATACGGTCATATTTTTCCAGACAGGGCAACGGCGTGCGTACATGTTCGCATTCCGGGACTCATACCGTATCCAGCAGAACAATAGCCTCTACGTAGAGCTTCCCGGAGAACACCTAGAATTTGATTGTTCCATCGAGGAATTCAAGAATTTCTACTTCGTTGACATCGATGCGATCCGCTCGTGGGTACGCTCTCCCCTCTCCTCGGGTCGCAATATTCTCCTACTAGAACCGCGGCACCTACTCGCAGACTTCTTGAATTTCCCAACGCTTCGCGAAGCCTTTTTGAAAAAGGAAATCTTCATGCGGACCTACGACATCTCGGAATCCTTGCCCGAAAAACCTCTGGAGATCGAGCGAGTGATTCTCTTGTATGACGCGGAATCCCGCATGTTCGGACGCGAATACTCAGCCTTTGCACCGGAGGGTCGGGATGTGCCGATCACGGGACTCTCGATGGATGATATTATCCGGGAGAACGAGTCGATGGGTGGATACCTACTCAAAAGCTACCAGCTCGTAAAACGCCTGAAGCGACTCTCGCTCCATTCCTACGTCCGCTACTATGATCTCTCACGCGGGAGCCGTGTCATAAAGGAGCTTTGCATTGCAAAAACCCTATCCGCCAAAGATTCCCTGGAAGATCATCCCTCTCCGGCATCGACAGTATCGATGCAGCCAAATACCCCGGCCGGGGGAGCATGAGATGCTGCATGGATGGAGGCATCCACCGAGAACGAACCCGTTTTGGAGACGGGATCCATCGAATCCCTCTCAGATGCGGAAGAAATGATCGAGCGGGCCGCCGTAGACAAAGAACGCCTCTCTGCAGTCCACCGGGAAAAACTCTACGCCCTCAAGAAGTCCACGGAAGAAGAGATAACGAAACTCCGACACCAAGTGGATTCGCTGCGGATGAACTATACGCTCGAATACTTCCTCAACAAGTCGGCAGTCGATGAGCTCGGCTATGACCGTGCCGACTACTATGCCGAACTGGAGAATGGACGGTTCGTGGCATCCCGTGGCTCGGTATTCGACATCTTCGGTAACAGACTCAAAAAACTCAATTATGTCCTCCCTGCACTGCGGATCTCGTATCTCGGACAGTGGAAAGAAACAGTAACCGCGGACAAGAGCCTCTCGGCTCGAGAGAAGAGCGAAGAAATGCAGAAAATCATCCAGAAATTCGACGATATACTCACCGAAGACCAGAAGCGTGCCCAAAAACGCAGCGTCTTCCGCTGACTCATGGGATTCCTTTTTTTCGAGACGGTCGCGGTCTTCGTCACGGTTTACATGATGAAAATCGATTATGCCACTATGGCACTACTCATTGGCGCGACACTCGCGCAAATCACGGTAGTAATCTACCATATCGTGAAGAATCTCTACCCCGTGGACTCGGCGCAGATCGAGCGGATCGGATGGAGTACCAAGCAGGACGCATAACCGGGTGGATTTCGGCCCGAATTTCTCCCATTCGGATTCCAGAGAGCTGGAATCAAAAAAGACGAGCTCTTCTTCGAAGGTCGGTACTACGGACCTACTGGATCTGGAGCTCATCCTCCCGCGGTCGAGATAGCCCTTTACATGACGAATGGAACCCGTATCATTCCGGCGAGATACTCTTTTTTCCATTCCATGAAAACGATACGCATCTACTCCAAGTCCTATTGCCCCTACTGTGTGGAGGCCAAACGCCTGCTCGATCAGCTCGAAATCCCCTACGAAACGATCGATGTGACAGATGACGCCGGAACGCTCATCGAGATCTCCGCGAAGTCCGGCATGCGGACGGTCCCACAGATCTGGGCTGATGACGAATGCCTGGGAGGATACTCGGACCTACTCGCACTCTGCAAATCCGGCGAGCTCGATGGACGGATCCGGAAAATTCTGTCTTAATGAAGGATTGATACCCTGCCCTTTCGACTTTTTTCTAAAAATCCATGTCCGATGAAAACAAGACCGTCTATGAACGGAGTCTCGATCTGCATCGCCAGTATGCCGGGAAACTCGAAACCGTGGCAAAATTCCCCATAGAATGACGCGAGACTCTCTCGCTCGCATACAGTCCCGGCGTGGCCGAGCCGTGCCGAGAAATTGCCCGCGACCCCGAGAAGGCCTACGAATATACCCTCAAATCCAGTACGGTCGCCGTCATCAGCGATGGGACCGCCGTCCTCGGACTCGGCGATATTGGCCCGCTCGCAAGCCTTCCTGTTATGGAAGGAAAATGCGTATTGTTCCGGGAATTTGGTGGAGTCAATGCTTTCCCGATCGTTATCGATACGAAGAATCCCGATGAATTCGTCGAGACCGTGAAGCGAATCGCCGGATCATTTGGCGGAATAAACCTCGAAGATATCTCGGCTCCACGATGTTTCGAGATAGAGCGTCGGCTCAAGGCAGAACTCGATATCCCCGTGATGCACGATGATCAGCACGGTACGGCAATTGTCGTGTTGGCCGGACTTATCAATGCTCTGAAAATTACCGGTCGTGATCCGCAGACTCTTCGCGTTGTCGTGAACGGACTCGGTGCCGCGGGAACCGCCGCCATCAATCTCCTACGTTCATACGGCATATCCGATATTGTCGCGTGCGATAGTCGCGGCATTGTCTCGCTCGATCGCGAGGATCTCAATCCAGAGAAGCGCGGCATCGCGGAATCCACCAACCCACGCAAACTCTCCGGCACACTCACAGACGCGCTTGAGTGAGCGGATTGCTTCATTGGAGTGAGCGTGGCATGAGCTCTCACGCCGGACATGGTCCGGTCCATGGCGAGCGATCCGATCGTTTTCGCGCTCGCGAACCCCACACCAGAGATTCTCCCGGAAGATGCCAAGGCTGCGGGGGTACGCATCATGGCAACAGGGCGATCCGACTACCCGAACCAGATCAATAACGTCCTGGCGTTCCCAGGGATATTCCGCGGTGCTCTCTCCGCCCGCAAGCGCGAAATCACCGATGAGATGAAACTCGCGGCAGCCCAGGCAATCGCTTCTCTCGTAGAACACCCGACTCCCGATGAGATCATCCCAGATCCATTCGACCGCCGCGTTCCGGAGATTGTGGCCGAGAGAATCCGAAGTCTCTAACAAAAAATCCCTCCGATTCTTGTGGAGGGATTTTTTAGAGATATCCTCGCTCTGTTTGCTCGGATGAAAAGATCGAAGTGATATAGAGATATCCTCCTACCAGGTAGGCGAAGACGATGCCCGGAAATCCCAAAACCATAGCAGAATTGAAAACCGCATGTACGAGGATCGCCGCACCCACGCCGTAAATAAGATACCTCCGGAATGCCATCCAGGGAGTCATACGATCGGATGCGATGAACGACCCGAAAAAAGAGACTGCGAGCATCGCCGAACACGTGACGTGCAGAAACGTGGAGAAAACAGAGCGGTATCCGAGTGTTTGCCAGTATATACCGGAGAAGACCGACCCGGACGAGGCAATGGTTGCGAGGTAGAGGATGTTTTCCACGAACGAAAAACCAAGTGCTACGAACGTACCGGAGACCAAGGCTTGCTGAAGCGTCCCGGACGATGGAAATGAGCCGGAAAGGAACCCGAAATGCTTGACCGCTTCTTCGGATGCCGCGACTAAAACATAGTAGAAGAATATCGCTCCGACCGTGGCATAAACAGCATCTTGGAGAACGAGCGGCGAAGCTGGCTCGATACCATAGAGTCCCGTGATACCAGCAAGTTGCCACAATACGGCTGCCACAACGCCGAAAACAAGAAAGGCCCCGGTACTCCGAAGTCGATCCCGTGACGATGCTCAGGTCACTCCGAAGAGGAATCCGAAGACGAAAATCAGCAACGCGAATAACATGACCATCAGCGCGTACCCGAGGAAAAACACTACGATTCCCGCAGATACGTCCGCAGCGAGAGGAAACGGATTGAGTCATCCAACCCCTGCCATGGAGAGAATCGAATCAAGTGACAAGACGAGGGCTATGGCCGTACCACCGAATACAAGCCCGAGCAAAAACCGTCTCGCGCTCGCCGGGGAGCTATCGTAATACGAAAAGAGGTATCCCCAGAAGAGCACCGGAACGAATGCGAGAATAGCCGTCGCGATCGTACCCACAGGTGGTGGTGGTTATTTTTTTCGACGGTAAATTTCGTAGTCGCCGAAACGGAAAGTCTGACGATCCTGCTGATCTTTTCGTCCGAATGCAACAGAAGCGATGAGCATGTTGACGCCGATCGACAAGAAAAAGAAACCGATGATGTACGCGACAAGATCGGGAAAGATAATAAACAGCACCCCGAATATGAAGAAGATCGCGCCGATAGTTCGCATGGACAGGATGTTAGGATTCTATACGATCGATCTGGATTCCGAGCGACCGGAGTTTCCCGAGAATATCCTCGTAACCCCGCTCGATATACTCGACATTCGTAATGCGCGTCTCTCCTTCGGCGATAAGACCCGCGAGGATCATGGATGCACCGGAGCGGAGATCCCAGCTCGTGACCGTAGTGCCGCGCAGTTTCGTTGGACCGAAGATGAGTGCCTCGTGAGGATTGAGGATGGCAGAATGCCCTTTCATGGCTTCGAGCTCCATGAGCATATTGAATCGCCCTTCGAACAAGATCTCATGCACGCGCGATATTCCCTCGGCTTGCGTAAGCATCACGGTAAAAGGCGATTGGATATCCGTCGGGAATCCGGGAAAGACATTGGTCTGCAGGGAGATCGCCCGGAGATTCGAGCGGGAGTTATGCACGCGTATGGTATCGTTGGACCGTAACTCGTAGCATACTCCCGCTTCGGATGCTTTGATGAGGAAACTTCCGAGATCCCCGATCCGGGCATGCTCGATGTCGATAAATTCTTCCGCACAAAGTGCGCCAAGAAGAATAAAAAATCCCGACTCGAGGTAATCGTGTATGACGGTATACTCCACATGCTCGGGGAGCTCCGATATGCCGGAGACTTCGAACGAATGATCATAGGAAGTCTCAATCCGAGCACCGCAAGCGCGCAGAAACCCAACCACATCCATTACGTGCGGCTCGATCGCGGCAAGACGGATTTTGGTAGTGCCAGGCCGGAAAGCACTCGCGGCGAGCAGATTCTCCGTCGCAGTGACTGAGAAAAACGTGGAAAGCTCGACATCGTGTCGGAATCAGTCACCCGAGAAAGAAAGCAGTCCGTCCGACTCGGAGAAGCCGTATCCGAGCATTCTGAGTCCATTGACATGCTCATCGATCGGACGCTTTCCGAGATTGCATCCTCCTGGATACGGGAGATCCACTCGCCCGAATCGATGCAAAAGAGCGGGGATGAGCAGGATACTCGCCCGAATCTTCTTCACGAGTCCAGGGTCATCACTCTCCGGCCTCATGTCAGAAGTATCGAGCTCGACCGTATTTCCCTCAAAACGAACGGTCACACCGTAGCTCTCGAAAATGCGAAGCAACATCATGACATCCCCTATGTGGGGAATATTATGAAGGGTGGACCGCCGAGCAAATAGGGCAGACGCAAGAACTGGAAGGGCTGCATTTTTCGCGCCGCTCATACGCACGGTTCCACGGGCGGTTTGTCCTCATTCGATTCGGAGCATGGGAGTCATGGTTGGCGAAAAAAGGAATTATTCTAGCGATCGTTTTTTTCGACCATGGCACGGACAAATCCGATGAAGAGCGGATGGGGTCTCGTGGGACGGGACTTGAATTCTGGATGGAATTGGGCTCCGATCATGAATGGATGATCAGCGATCTCGACAATCTCCACGAGACTTCCGTCCGGGCTCGTTCCAGAGATTCGGAATCCGTTGGCTTCCATGCGATCACGGTAAGCGTTATTGAATTCATAGCGGTGACGATGTCGTTCGTCAATGGATGTTTCACCATAGAGACGGTGCGCGAGTGATCCTTCGGTGATAGTACAGGGATAGGTACCGAGACGCATGGTTCCACCCTTTTTTGTGATATCTTTCTGGGAGTCCATGATATGGACCACCGGGTCCGATGTCATCTCATCAAATTCCTGACTGTTCGCACTTGGCAGACCCAAGACATCGCGAGCGAATTCGATCGCCATAATCTGTGACCCGAGGCAAACACCGAGGTACGGGATTTTGTTCTTTCGAGCGTACCGAGCCGCAAGGATCTTTCCTCCTGTGCCACGAATACCGAACCCCCCTGGAATACAGATACCATCGAGGTCTCGGAGAATCGACTCAGCATCCCTGGACTCGAGTGATTCAGCATCGATGAATCGAATATCAACTTTTTTTCGCAGGCCGAATCCGGCAGTACGGAGACCCTCATTGAGAGAGTAGTACGCGTCCTCAAGATCATTATACTTACCGATCATCCCGATCACGAGGGACTCCGAAGAAGCCTCGATATTCTCGGAGAGTCGAGTCCATGCGGCAAAATCGAAGCCCCGATCCGAAAGCCCGAGACGCCGAAGGACGGACATCCTGACACCCTGTCGCTCGAACTCTACCGGTACCTGGTAGATGCTCGGAAGATTTGGTGAAGCGATGACGCTCGACCGGTCGAGCGAACAAAAGTACGCAGTCTTGGCAAGGATATCCTCAGGGATCGCTTCATCAGATCGCAGGACAACAAAATCCGGCGTAATTCCGTAGGACATGAGTGTCCGGACGGCGTGCTGTGTCGGCTTGGTCTTGAGCTCCTTGGACGCACCGAGATACGGCAAGAGCGTAACGTGGACGAAGAGAACATTATCTCGTCCGAGTTCTTGGCCCATTTGCCGAGCCGTCTCGATGAAGTATTCATTCTCCATATCTCCTACGGTTCCACCGATCTCGATGATCGACACATCTGCACCGCTCGTCTCGAACCCCTCGCGAACCTTGGACTTCACGAGATCCGTGAGGTGCGGCACGATCTGCACGGTCTTGCCGAGGTAGTCGCCGTGTCGTTCGCGAGCAATAACCTCCTCGAAGAGTCGCCCTGAAGTAAACGAAGAGAGCTTGTTGAGTTCGCTGTCGATGAATCGCTCATAGTGACCGATGTCAAGATCTGTCTCGGCTCCGTCTTGAGTGACGAAGACTTCTCCGTGCTGGAATGGCGACATCGTGCCAGGGTCGACATTGAGGTATCAGTCGAACTTCTGAAAAAACACTCGGTATCCGCTCGCCTTGAGCAATGCTCCAATACTCGAGGCTACGATTCCTTTCCCGATACCAGACAACACTCATCCCGTCACGAATATGCACTTCATTCCTGTGTCATTAAAATTTGACCCAAGTATAGGAAAAGTCCGCCGGAAGTACAGGGAGTTTTTCCGCAAAAAATTCCCAGAACGCAAAGAATGTCCGAGTGAATGGGAAGACATTGAATGGATCGTTTTTCTCAAGAAGAAAAAAAGATTTGAAAAACAGGCATGACTCCATATAATCGCCGCACTTCGAGAGGCTATCGTCTAGTGGTCAGGACAACGGGTTTTCATCCCGTAAACCGGAGTTCAATTCTCCGTAGCCTTACCAAGTATGTCTCGAGAGCGGTCCTTCATGGATCGTTTTTTTCGTTCAGGCACATCCCCATGCTTCTTTGTTTGCTTTCCCATAGAACTTGCTTATAATCCGCGAGATTTACTCAAATACGAAAAGAAACCGCTATGAAAACGGCATTCTACGCACGCACTGGTACGGTCGTGAAGATCGGCGATGATATCCTCCGGGTCGTAAAGCATACGCTCAAATCCACGAATAAAGGCCGTGGAAAGGGGTTTCTCGTCCAAATGCGCCTCAAGAATCTCATTACCGGATCGGTCATAGAGGAGGTATACGACAGCGAGGACAAGATGGATGATATCACGCTCGAGCGTGCCAAGGCTGAATTTCTCTATGAATCGGCCGGAACTTACGCATTCATGAATCAGGAGACCTACGAGCAGACCGAGCTTTCCGAAGAAGATGTTGGGGATGCCAAGGACTTTCTCATTGAAGGGCAGATCGTGGATCTCCAGCAGTATGAGGGACAGTTTGTAGGAATTGTCCTTCCGCTCCAGGTCAAACTCCGAGTCACTGAATGCGAACCGGGGGTGAAGGGAAATACTGCCGATGGACGCATTACAAAGGACGCAACACTCGAAACCGGATATGTGGTAAAGGTACCAGGATTCATTGAAACTGGGGATGAACTCATGATCAATACCGAAACCGGGGAATACACGGAACGAGCGAAGGACTAGCCTTTAGAAGATTTTGCATTGTCCAGAAAATTGCGGTACACTGCCGAGCAATGGCAGTGTACCGCAATTTTTCATTCTTCGATGTCTCACGTTGATACACTCTCGCACGTCCGGACCGTGCTTTCGAAGCTCGGTACGTCCTGGGTTGCGTCAGCAGGGATTCTTGCGATGCTCGATTCGGATGAAGTGAGTATGGATGAGTCGGCCATACAGGGTCTCGCAAAGATTTTGGACGAAGTTCTCAAAGAGATCGGACCCGAGTCGCTCAGCTGAGACAACGGGGAATGAGCCGAATATTTGCGCGATTGGCAGGAGACATCAAGACAGTCATCCATTGCCTTCGCGATGACATAACCACACGACTCATGAATGCGGTGCGGCCCGATATGCCGATGATTGATACCGTGCTTTCCAATACGCAATGAGCGAGGTGTGTTTCGCTAGGGCTCGATAGGCGTCTGCCGGAGATTCGTGCGATTCTCCAGGCTTCGTTCGAGCGTTTTTTCGAGAAAACAATCCCGCCTGACGAAGAATTTTCCCGACTCTGAGCAAGAGAGCGACTCGTGCTGGCTGCCTATGCGGCGATTTCGTACGGATCTCGCATGCAAGCACATCCTGCCATGCTCCAGAAATCTCCTGGCTCATTGGAACTCATGGGCTTGTTTGATCGAATGCAGGCCGAACGCCGCTTGGTACGGATCAGCCAAAATCGCGCGGCCGCATGACACGAAAACAATATTGATACCGCTCCTGTGGACCGCCAGATCCGCCAGCTTGCCTGTGTGGACAATTTTGGCCTCACGGACGTACTTGTCTTGACCGAGCGGTGACATGACTGCTCCGGATTGTTTTTCATCGATACAGACGGTGCACAGACAAATCTCGAGAGTGCGATATTCCACCGAACGCCCGTATTCTTCTCCCCACCAAAAACATTTGTCGCGAATGAAGCGGTCGCGCCGCTCGATATTTTTCTATCGGCACTCGACAACATCGTGATAAACGGAACCGTCGCAAAGCTCGATATATCGCCGAGTCCCGGCTACTACCCCCAGTCCGCTTCGGAGAGATGGGACGCGGGGATTTTTCTCTGGCCGTGATTTACGATCGTCGCCGCGTGATCCCCAAGGCGCCAAGATGATATTGTCCGAGCTTGTGTATCACAATACCGGATACAACGAATATTCTCCCTGCGCTTGATGTGTTTCCTGCACGATCGGACATTCGTTCCGGTAGTTCCGAGCGAATACGATCAGCGAATTCGAGCGATGCTCGCAGCATTCGAGCGAAAGTTTCCGGAGAGTGGAGCGGTCATGCGAGACCTGCGCGAACGCTGAGGAGCAATCTTCGACCTCGAGCGTTCGCTTGCAGCGACGCTCCCATGGCACGTCCGGACAGCCTGGAAGCGCATCTTTCCTCTACTCATCGCCCGATCATGCGGAGCGAAAGTCGGTACCGGAAACGACTGGAATGGAGACCCAATGACGACATATAACGAAGAGTCGGTATGGGATATGCCCCCAGCAGAGGAAAACACAGTGCTCATGGTACGAGCGTTCTCGTGCAAAGGGAAGTCTCGCGGGGTCTTGGCACTTGTGCAGGAGGGACGATGGACAGCACTCGACTTCGATAGGCGGCGGTATATTCCACTCACGACATTCCTCCGGGACTACGATGGATACTCGATCGAGCAAAAACCCCTCCTCCAAGAAGTCGTATCTCAATCAAATTAGCGTTCCCAATCAACAGAAGCCATCTGGTTGTAGCTGCCGTCCATATTGTGGACGGTTACTTTGTCGTCACTCATGACGAAGAGGTATGATCCAATGTAGACGCTCCGAGCCACGAACGAACGTTGGTATTCCCACGAATTATATGCCATATAGGACTCGGGTGTAGAATCAGCATAGCAGTAGGATGGCACCCATGTCTGAGTGACAGGAAGACAATATTCCCCTCCCCCGATAAGTTTCTTACACTGTGGCTCGGAAGATGTCGATGAGATGTACGTCATGCAAGCCTTCTCTCGCTGGGAAGCTATCGCCGAAAGATCCATATGGGTAATTTCGCGTCGCTCGTTGATTCCTGTTTCCGGATCGATACCGAGAACGAGCGATCCTTGGAATGCGTCACTGATGTCATACGGACGACTCGGATCACTATGGTAGTGGAGCAATACCGGAAGAACGAGGGTCTTTCGTGAAGCAATCCACATGAAGGTCCGAGGATCAATGAGTGTCTCCGAGAAGCTTCCCTGCTGACCGAATGTCTTGGCTGCAACCTGGCTCACGCGGATACGCGATGAATCAACGCCATCGAGACATTCATCATAACGAGCAGGATCGGTCTCGCGAAGAGTTCAACAGCGGCTCTCAGCCGTTTCCCGCTCATCGTAGTCTATGCGGTAGAGTGCGACCTGGATTCCCCCATTGCGTGTTCCGCCCCACTCCGTCATTTCGGTATCATACCCTATTCCCATGAGGTGATTCTCGTCATATGAATGCAAGTAGGTCGAGTATCCTGGCATTTTCAGCTCCCCAATTACTTCAGGTGCCGTCTCATTGGAAATGTCGATCACAAAAAGTGGATCGATAGATTGGAACGTGACGAGAAAGAGCTTGTCACCAATATAGCGGGAACTCTTGAATTCCTCTCCTTCAGCGAGACGTTCGAGCGATCCGATTTTCTTAAAATTCTTATCGAGCACGTAAACCGATGTTGATTGTTTGGGAGAGCGATTGGAGGTAACGATACGAAAGGAGCCTGAGGCCGACTGATCCATGGAGTACTGATTCAGTGGCTCTCCGGGAACGAACGCCGTCCGGTCGTAGGCAAGATTTCGTCCATTGACCGAGAATTTGTGCACGAGCGTGTTTGTATTGGAGATTCCCCACTGAGGCATGAGACAAAAAGCATCTACCGGACAGCGGAACAAAGCCGGCTCAGAGTCGTATATCCGACTCGTGAGATAGAGGTGATCGAGACTCATGTATACTTCGTTGAGATCACCGAGAACGACATCGGTCGCGATCTCCTTGCTCGCATCGGAAGTATCGATGGCCGAGAGTGTAACAAAGCGCGGATTGAAACCGAATTGAGAGACGGACTCATCATTCGGCAGGATATACGCCACATCCGAACAATCGACACTCGCACCAGAAGAGAGCCTGTACGCTATTTTCCGCCCCCGAACCGTAACGTTGCCATCGGCGGCACTGGACACGCTTCGGAGTTCGGCATAGCGAGGGAGTATGTCCGCTGCATCAAACGCCTGGTCGAAAGTCGAAAATTCCGAGTTTTTTCCTCCCTGTTGCCAGGAATACGGCATGTGTACGTACGTGCTTGAGACGACATAGAGCGTATCTCCAATCATACGGGACCGCTCGAACGATCCATCGAGCAGCTCATAGCGTTCGAGCTTGAGATTATCAATGTCAGAGGTATCGTAGACGATCGCGGCCGTCCGTACCGATCGATCCGACCAATATCGAGAATAGCGTACTCCATCGGAAGCCTGGGAAGGAGCATACCGGGTCGAGAGGATGACGAGCCTGTCATTCGTGAGAAAAAGCTCCGGATTCGCGAAGGAATCGGGGATCTTAATGGATTTTCGTACAGATACGGCATTGGGGTCGGAAGCATCCGCGATATATATGCGACGGTCGGCGTTATTCGAATAGTAGATATAGCGTCCGTCCGTTTTTACGCGCTCACTCTCGTCCACACCAAGAACCTGGACATTGGTGATAGAATATTCGTTATGAACTTCCGGCACATCGGAGTCGGAAACAGCCGATACTCACGGATCTACCGCCTTCGTGGGTGCCGACATACCCTCAGCCATCATATCATCCACAGCGTAGTCTCCGCCATAGTACGAATCCGAAGACACGTGCGAATACAGATCGTACAAACGCTCCTGCATATCCTCGCAACTCTCGAATCGCTGCATGGAAAATGATGAGGCAACATCTTCCCCGGAGACAGATGACGAGTTTTCCTTATCGATCAGCTGAGTGTCTTCAGATTGGGCCGATACTGGTACGACCGCGAGAGTCGAGAGCACTCCGATAGTTACGAGCCAGAAACGGAAGCTCCAGGATGAAGGGGTATTCATACGATGAGAATAAGGAATTATCATGAGGAAGAGACGATGGAACGGTGAAAAGGTGACAGAAAACTCCCCCATTGTAGTGTCCCGATATGAAAATCAAAGTAAAACTCTCTTCACCAAGAGAAAAAACACTCTCCTAATATGATTCTAGTACCGATCGGCTTTGCGCGGATCGGAGATCCGTCCATCAGGCGTACGCATTCGCACCACCCAGCGTCCGGTCTCTTCGTCTCGGACATAGGCGGCTCACGATCCGTCCGGTAACTGCTGGAAATCTCTCGGCTCATAGGGGAGGTATCCGATCCGGTAGAGGGTATCAGCATCCTTCGCATGGGCACCATCATGATCCCGGAAGTATGCCTCATCCGCCTGTCGGACATGGGCGAGCTGAGTCATGCGCTCGAGTCGAAGAATATACTCACGACAGAGTCCAGATTCGACCGTCCGAACCCGCTCGTACACATCGATAAATCTCTTCGCCTCACGGACGGGATCTATAAAAGAATACGAGAGGATTCCTTCTTGAAAATACTCACTATAAAGACGCTTGAGCGTGCCTGCCACAGAGGAGCATGCGGGAGCTGACTCTCCAGAAAATATGGCGAGATCCAGCAACATCTCCATTGCGGCGGTCGGATCACCGGAGTCCGAGAGTGTGGTGGCAGCAATGGTACGCACTCCGGCAGGAGCATCTGCATGGGCAGAGGCAATTTTGTAGTACCGATTGGCCTTCTCGGGATCATTGGCATAGAAGTAGTGGTCGTACCCGAGGTAAAACGGAATCCAGAGCGTTTCACATGGTTCTCGCGTTGATTCGTCCACCGGAAGCGATGCAATATCCAGTGCCATGTCGATCGCGCGGATCTTACGGGCGTCGCAAAGGTGAACGAGTCACTTCTCTCCGAGACCGATGGCCTCGTTCAGATGCCGATCCTCCCCCTGGTACTCATCCAATTCACGAGGAAGAAGTGTCTGCCCAAATATATACGCATCGACCATTCGAGGATCGATATCCGTCACGAGTTCGAGCAGTGTCGCGAGATACGCGCGGTATTCGGCACCAACGGCATGCGTCCCGACATACTGTATGGTTTCGAGCCAGTACATGTCTCCTATGGCGAGATCGTATCACCCCCCCGCCACAGCGATCGAGAGGCGGGAAGGAATAAAATCAGGGTGCTGCACGCGTCGGTATGTTTCGTTTTCAAATTTGACCGCATTCACCCCAACAACCATTCGGTGGAAGAAGAATCCAGAAAAGAGGATAGCGGCAAACAATGCGATAACCCGAAGCTGGAACATCGACAAGCAAAAGAAAAACGGAAGGACATTCTATGGATTCCGCCGGGCTTGTCACGGCCGTACTCAAAAAAAGATCCGACATCTCCGCAGAGATGGTCAGATCCGAAAGTCTCAGCGTAGAGAAAATCCGCTAGATGCCGAGTTTATCGCGCAGGACGTTTATTTCGTAGAAGAGATTCTGGTCTTTCTTGAGAATCTGTTCAAGTTTCTTGCAAGAATAGAGGACCGAGGAATGATTGCGACCGGAGAAAATATTTCCGATACGGTCATACGTATAATTGAGTCGATTCTTGAGCAGATACATGGCAACCTGTCTCGGAATCATGTTCTCTTTGCGGCGATCCTCCCCCACCAAACTCCCCACCTCGATACCGAAATGCGCACTTACTGCATCGAGAAGTTCTTGGTATCCGGCAATCTTGGTTCTGGATTTTTTTGGTCCCGAGAAGTCATCGGTAATCGCGAGCTTCTTGAATTTCTTCGCGACGTGCTCGATCGTCGGAGGCGTATTATGTAGCTCATATTCGGCCACGAGCTGATTGAGAATTCCTTCGAGCTCGCGCACGTTCTCCCCTGTATTATAGGCAATGAACTCGGCGACCTGCTGAGGAATGATGAACTCCCGCGCACGAGCCTTCTCCTGGAGGATCGCGAGCCGCGTCTCGAAATCCGGTGCGCCAATATCGACAATAATTCCCCACTCGAAGCGGTTTCGGAGACGCGGTTCAAGCTCCGAGAGCTCCTTGGGCGGACGATCGCCGGAGAGGACGATCTGCTTATTCCCTTCGTAAAGGATATTGAAAATATTATAGAGCTCTTCCTGCGTCTGCTTTTTGCCAGCGAGGAACTGTACGTCATCGATAATGAGTACATCGATCGAGCGGTATTTCTCGCGCATCTGGTCGACCTTCCGAGCCTTCACACTCGTAATGTAGTCCGTGAGAAATCGATCGGCGGTCGTATAGATCACACGCTTATCGCGAAATCTTGCCCGGATACCGTTTCCGATCGCCTGGAGAAGATGGGTCTTTCCGAGCCCAACATCCCCATAGATGAAGAGTGGATTGTAGCTCGATCCCGGCTTCCGGCAGACAGCATCGGCGGCGGCGTATGCGAGCTGGTTCGATGGACCAATGATGAAGTTATCGAGACGATATTTGTCGTTGATAACGCGGGAGACGATCCCATCGACCTGCTCGTGTCCGGGAATCTCGGTCTTCTTAGTGCGCTTGGAGGTAAATTCCTTATAGAGTGTTTGGCAATCGACAACCTGCGTATTGGTCGTATTGTCGATCGCCGTATCGACAACGAAATCCACCGATTCGATGGATGGAACAAATTTTTTGGTCGCTTGCTTGATTTCGTCGTAAAACTTGTGAGAAAGGTTGTCGCGCATAAAACTCGATACGACCCCGAAAACAATACGGTCGGACGTACGGTCAACAACGGACAGCTTCTTGAAATAGGTCAGGAAATCCTGCTTGCGCACGGTGCTTACGAGCTCCGAGACAATCTCTTTCAGGATGATTTTTGCTTCGAGGGAATCGGTTTGCTGCATGTGTTGCGAAGGCGACTTTGACGAATACTTGCGGGTATTTCTCCCAACTTCTGGTCTTCCGTGGACGGGGACATGTTTACTCGGTTTCTGCGTGTTGTCAAAATGAAAAATCGCTTGACGGACACATATCCGAACACAAATTGTGTTCGTTTATCACTCCTTATGGAAAATATTTTGTTTCGTGTCTCGATTGTATACAATTCGCTCGTTTTTCCAAGCGAATCATGCAAACCATCACCCTCCGCATTACTGATAGGAAATGGCTCACGAAAGACGTTTTCGAGATGGTCATCGAGCCTTCCGAACCCGTCTCGGCGAAGCCTGGACAGTTCAGCATGTTCCTGCTTCCTTCCGGACTGAAGCGATCGTATTCGATTGCATGGGCCCGGGAATGAAGTCTCGGATACATCATTAAGAAACTCGAGGGCTGAAAGGGAAGCACGGAGCTCTCGGAGCTTCCGATCGGCTCGGAATTCAGGTCCATGCCTCCACTTGGACACTTCACGCTCACAGATGGAGACGTTGCACGGTATTTTATCGGGACTGGTACCGGATTCGCACCACTCTATTTCCAGATCCTCTCCGCACTCTCCCGTGGAGACCGGTCGGAGATGTTGCTCGTATTCTGAGTCCGCTCCATGCAAGACGTCTTCTACCGCGAGGAGCTCTCACTCCTCGAAAAAGCGTATCCGAATTTCTGTACACACTACTACCTCAGCCGCGAAGACAACCCTGGATACGAGCGCGGGTACGTGACGGATACGATCACCGAAACACTCACCGGAGTATACAAAGAATACTACCTCTGCGGCAGCCCCGCAATGGTAAAAGACGCGCGTGCTCGTCTCTCAGAGGCGGGAGTGGAACCGGGGCAAATCCGATTCGAGCAATACTAGAGACATAACTTCGACCTACCAAACGCGTCCGGGAAATGGATGCGTTTTTTTGATAATACGAGCCAAACTGGTACAATGGGAGCGAATATGCCCTGAATCGTAAACGATCGTACCATGACCACCGGAAATACCAATACCCTTAACTCCGCCAATGAAAATATCCGGCGTCAAGCCGAGACTCCGGAAGCCCGGCGCGAACGCCTGAGAAGGAGGCTGCTCTCGGAAGTCCTGGAGGAGCGGATCCACCGAGGTGAATGAACCGCCGGGAAGGGGTTGGAGTATTACGACCGCGTCAAATCGGAGTCGGGATATCTATCGATACGCGCTGATATGCGCTCCTATCTCGCATCCGCCGACCCTGAAACACTCGATGATGCCCTCAGAGAGATCACTCCCGCCGAAATCGCCGAACTCGTGAGCGGAATCCCCGATGACGACATACGGCATACGCTCATGCGGTACGGTGCCTCTATCGAATCCGATCGTGAAGCAGCTCTCGAACGGATCAAGGGAGAGTATTCCCTCGTACCGGCAGACTTCCAGACGATCCGGGGTTTCATTGCCACGGCGAGCCGCGAAGATCTCACAGCTATGGCCAAGAACAAAGCCGCTCGCAAACGCGTGATCCAGACGAAGGCTCACGTGAACCTAGAAGGACGCGACCGAAACATTGCGAGTATCCTCGATGAGATCGGACTCAACCAGGTAAGCAAGCCTCTGAACGATACGGACAAGGCTCTGATTCGGCGACTCATGTACCCAGGAGGGGGTGATGTTCGATTCGTATCATCCGCCGATGTGAAGCGTCTATTTCAGATCCTCGACTTCACTAATGCTGCCAACCGCAATGCAAAATCTCGCAAGGCACTGCGGAATCTCTTTCGCGCATACTGTCCGATGATCCGTACTGGGACACTGCGGAAATCCGGATTGCTCACTCCCGAGACGGTACGATCCATTCGCGAAGCGATCATCCGGCATCAGCCCGGAGACATGGAGGCGACATTCGGATCGTACATCATGGGGATCAATCTCACGGAGGAAGAAATTGTCCGTCACGATTCTATTGCCATACCATTCGACCAAATTGCCGACTCAACGATCGACCGACTCATAGATGCCGAGAATAGCGATCTCTTCGAAGCGATAGCAAAAGATTTAACGGACGAGCGGAAACCTGACCAACCACACGAATCTGGAGAGCTCGGCGAGCGC